>NZ_CP038020.1:300324-600648 GCF_010120595.1 Streptococcus thermophilus | reverse complement strand
GGCTTTCTTGTTGTGCATCGGCACCCTTAGCACCCTTGACAATGTGACCAATACCATTGAAAGTCAAGGTACCACGCTCCAAGATAACGCCATGTTGTAAGATATGTCCCACAGAGTTGTTACCATAGTTAGTCACACGAGTATCAATCCCCTGAACTTGACGACCTGATGACAGACCAATAACTTTAAGATTGGCATGACTTCCATTGCCAATCAAGTCGCTATCAAAGTCAGCAATAACATTACCCTCGTTCATGATTCCGAGAGCCCAGTCAATGCTTGCATCACGACCAATACGACCACGACGGCTGATATAAGTTGTGACATTTTCACCTAAACGGTCAATAGCCGCAAACTTAACTTGAGCACCGTCTTGTGCAATAACTTCCACAGAAATGTTGGCACTAGCTTTTTCAGTAGATTCACCTAGCGTTTCAAAACGCTCAAGATAAGTCAATTTACTGTTTTTACCCGCTACAATCAAAACATGTTTGTTAAATGGAACAGATGAATCGCCATCTTGGTAGAAATAGCTCTCAACTGGCAAGTCAATTTCAACATTATCTGGTACATAAAGGACTGCTGCACTATTGAAATAGGCATAGTTATAGGCTGCTAATTTGTCCTCATCGTAGGCTACAGCCTTACCAAAGAAGGATTCAACGACTTCTGGGATTTCTTCAAGAGCTGTTGCAAGGTCTGTGAAGACAAGACCTTGATTAATCAAGTCAGATGGCAATTGTTCAAGGACAGTATTTGTTCCTACTTGAACCAATTTAGGATTGTTTCCAAGCGCTGTAAAGTCAGGCACATTTGCTGATGATTCATTTTCAGCAATCGTTCCATCGCCTAGATTCCAACGGTGGAATTTAACACGCTCAATTTTCGGAAGAGCCAAACCGTCAAGCTTATCAAACGCTGCTTGACGAAGGTCTTGCAACCAGAGTGGCTCTGCTTTTGCTTGTGAAAAAGCGATAATAGATTCTTTTGACATAGGTTACTCCTTTTCTAGTTATTTCGAGTAACAGACTTAGGCTTCTTCGTGGTACTCGTAACCGAGCTCTTCAGCGATTTTCGCATAACCTTCTTGCTCAAGACGGGCAGCCAATTCAGGACCACCTGAAAGAACCACTTGACCTTCCATCATTACGTGTACAACATCTGGAGTGATGTAGTTCAAGAGACGTTGGTAGTGAGTGATAATCATAGCACCAAAGCCTTCGCCACGCATAGCGTTAACCCCTTTTGAAACCACTTTAAGAGCATCAATATCAAGACCTGAGTCAATCTCATCAAGAAGAGCAAACTTAGGTTCCAACATAAGCAACTGAAGAATTTCGTTACGTTTCTTCTCACCACCTGAGAAACCTTCGTTAAGGTAACGCTCAGCCATTTCTTCACGCATACCAAGTAATTCCATCTTTTCATCCAATTTAGTGATGAAATCAAGGACAGAAATCTTTTCATCATCTTCTTTACCAGCATTCATAGCCGCACGGATAAACTCAGCATTTGTAATCCCTGGGATTTCAGCTGGGTATTGCATAGCAAGAAAAAGACCTAGGCGTGCACGTTCATCAACTTCTAAGTCGAGGATGCTTTCACCATCAAAAAGGATGTCTCCTTCTGTGATTTCATAATTTGGGTTACCCATGATAGCAGCCGAAAGGGTAGATTTACCAGTTCCGTTAGGACCCATAATAGCAGCAATCTCACCAGTTTTAAGAGTCAAATTAAGCCCCTTCAAGATTTCTTTATCTTCAACAGAAACATGAAGATTTTTGATTTCAAGTACAGACATTGTATACCCCTTTTCCATATATACAGCGAGCATGTGCTCGCTAATTGCATTATTTTTTTGAAAATAGCAAAACTATTTTCCGGAAAATAAAAAGAGAACTTCCATTTTCCTTAATTAGAACCATTATAACAAAAAAGCCATTGCTTGGCTTTTCAAATGTTTATTTTTTTCGACCTTGCTTCCATTTCAACATGATTGCTTGACGATAATCACTGTTCCCGATAAATTTCAGGAAGTTAAAGAGGGGTGTTCGACCAATGCCCCAAATCTCGAGCCCTTCAATCAGAATTTCCATCCCTAAAAGTAGACTCAAGAGCAGAAGGATACCACCAAAACGACTGGAAACATTCAACAAGAGGGCAATCAATGAAAAGAGAGTAGCGATGGCATAAACCACCAGAACTGCTCCTCGATGAGTGAACCCCATAGCTAAAAGGCGATGATGCAAGTGCATCTTGTCAGCCTCCATGGCTGGGCGCCCTGACAACTTACGGCGGACAATAGCCACCACCGTATCAGTAATAGGCACCCCCAAGATAATAACAGGCGACAAAATAGCTACTGCTGTTGCATTTTTCAGCCCTTGCAATGACAAGACACCTATCATAAAGCCAATAAAGAGCGCCCCTGTATCACCTAGATAGATAATCGCTGGATGATAATTGTAAGGGAAAAAGCCTATAATGGCAGCCACTAAGACAAAGATGGTCAAGGTCAAGAAAATATCAGTATCATAGAGGAAGAAATAAGAAATCACCCCCATAGTCATCAGGGAAATGATAGAAACTCCTCCAACCAATCCATCCAAACCATCAATCAGATTAATGGCATTGGTGATAGCAGCAATCCATAACACTGTTAGAATCAAGGTCAAGACTGGCCCAAACTGAATCACGGGACCGCCAAAAGGTATCTTAAAGCTATCAAATCGAAAATCCGTAAAAGCCCAAACAATAACAGCTCCGATAACAATACCGAGCATCTTAGGCAAAGGTTTTAATTCAAAGATATCATCAATGAAACCTGTCGATACCACAATAGCACCACCCACAACAACCGGTAGGATGTATCTAAAATAAGAAATATGCCAGACATCCTTCTGAATAATCATAGGCATAAATACCAAGGTCGCCAGTACAAAAGCCAAGAAAATAGCTAGACCACCAGCACTCGGCATTGGCTTTTTATTGATACGTCTTGCATTTGGATTATCAACTGCTCCGACTCGAAAGGCCAAAGAACGAACCAGTGGGGTTCCCACAATGGCAATCAAAGAGGTCCCAATCAAGACAAAAATATAATTAATGGTCCAAGGCATGTCCTAGCTCCATTTCGTTGCTTGTAATACCGGTAAGGCGTCCTCTTCCATCAAGATTGTTGCATGCTCTTGTAGATAGGGACGTGTTCGGTCTGCCACATTCGCATATTCAAGAAAACGCGCATACATATTGTTCGCGTAATAATCAGGCTCATCAGCCAAGTAAAGAAGGATAGTCATATAGTAGACATCACCAAGTTTATAAAGTTCAGAACCCTCCACTGACACATTCTTCAAACCTTGCGCAAAGGTCACTACTTGATCAAAGTCAGAGAAAGCCAAGACATAGTGAGTATAATCTTCACGAATAGTTTCCTCAGCCACTTCCTTAGCCGGATCTGTCATAGTCTCATCAACCTCTTTCAAGGTCTTTTCAAGCTCTTCGAGCTTATGGTGGGCTTCAATATCTCCCTTATCCATAAAGTTATCTTCAAGAGCTTTGAGGAATTCTTCTGGAGAAAGTCCTGAATAGTCTTCCATATCTGACAAATCATTGAAATCAAGGTCTTCCTTAAGATCTGATTTAGTCACAAAAACATCCACACGATCCTTTCGTGGCGTGACACGGAAGCTCAACATCCCACTATTTTTAAAGTTATCAGGTAAGTCCAACTCATCCATGACAGTATAGAAAAATTCCTCTGTTTTTTCCTGGGGAATCAAGAAATCTTTCAGCTCCATACCATGTTCTTCAAGATCTTCCATGGTAATCATGATTTTTAGAGTTGTCTCGCTTATTTGTTTCATTTCCATATGTAAAAACCTCGCACGAGTAGTTATTTCATTATACTAGAAAAACAAAGAGATAGCAATTTCTGAACAAGTTTAGGTCTTATTTTAGGAAGCTTTTTTTAAAATTCTCTAATACTAGCAAAGACTTGAATTTTCCTATTTATTGCTGTCAGCTATCCTAGAAAAGAGTAAAATAAAAGTGGATATATAGTGGATATATGGTTGGAGGTAACAACCATGACTGCCTATAAAAAAGGATGACTTCGAACTAGCAATACTGTAAGAATAACGAGTTTTTTGACGCTCTTTCTCTACTTGTCAGGAAAACCTTATCAAGTAAACAAATCTACCTTTCTTACAGGATTAATCCTTGCCACTATACTGGCAACTGCACCCATTTACGACGATAATCATTTGACATTCAGACAACAATCACTCCTCCACTTCTCGATCTTGTATGTTACCATCCTTCCAATCCTCTGTTTTTCCGGATGGCATCCCTTGCATAATGATTGTAGACTTATTGAAAATCCTTTCCGGTTTCCTAACTTGCGGACTAGTTCTTTAGACACTAGCTTATCTTATCTTTGGAAAACTTCTCAATAACTAATCTCTAAACCAGATAAAAAGGACTTCAATCGAAATCCTTTCAATTTTTTATCCAAAAATAAGTTTGACAGCTCCATAGAAAAGCACAATGATACCGAGTACGATACGGTATTTTCCAAAAACAGTGAAATCGTGTTTCTTAATATAGTTCATCAAGAAGCGAATCACAAATAGGCTGACAAGAAAGGCTGTCACACTAGCTACCAATAGAATGGCCGCTTGTCCACCAGTCAAGGTGTTCCCATCAATAAAATACTTAACTGCCTTAAGCCCACTATAACCAAACATCGTTGGAATAGCAAGGAAGAAGGTAAAGTCAGCTGCTACGCTACGACTAGTACCAACGATGATTCCCCCAAGAATAGTAGCACCTGAACGACTAGTCCCTGGAATGATACTCAAGACTTGGAAAAGACCAATATAGAAAGCGGTCTTGTAAGACATACGTGCCAAGTCCGTTACCTTAGGCTCTACACGTCGATTGCGGTCCTCAATCCAAATAAAGGCAATCCCGTAGACCACCAACATGATAGCTACTACAAAGAAATTACTGAGGTGGGCCTCCATCCAATCATCTAAAAGAAGACCAAAGAAGGCTGAGGGAATACAAGCAATGACCACCTTGAGCCAAAGTTGCCAAGTCAACTGCACTTCACGTGCTGTTTTACCAGGTTGAAAGGGATTCAAACGTTTAAAGTAAATGACCATAACTGCTAAAATAGCCCCAAGCTGGATAACGATATTAAACATATCAATGAAATCTTTACTTTGTCTTAAGTTCAAGAATTCATTAACCAAGATCAAATGACCTGTTGATGAGATGGGTAACCACTCAGTTATCCCTTCGACAATCCCAAGAAAGACTGCCTTTAGTAATTCAATAATATACTGTGCCGTTTGCATTATTATCTCCGTTTTTAAATGTTAGACTTATCACATCAATAGTGAATAAGACTCCAAATCATACTCCCCATTATATCAAATTAGCAACTGTATTTAAAGACAATCCTGATATACAGTTTTTTCTAGCATCACCTTATTGTCATCAGTCTCAATTTCCTGTAAAATAGTAAGGAATGACATTTTTATAGGAGACATTGTTTCAATGAAAAAAATTATTGTAGCCTGCTTTGCGGCTCTCCTCCTCGTTTTTGGCGGAGTATCAAGCGCTCAAGCAGACGAGTATCTCCGTGTTGGTATGGAAGCTGCCTATGCACCTTTCAACTGGACACAGGATGATAACTCAAACGGAGCCATTCCAATAGAAGGTACTAAACAGTATGCCAACGGTTATGACGTGCAAATCGCTAAAAAAATCGCTGAAGCCCAAGGTAAGAAACCCTTGGTGGTCAAAACAGCTTGGACAGGTTTGATTCCTGCCCTCACTTCTGGCAAGATTGATATGATTATCGCAGGTATGAGTCCAACAGCTGAACGTCGTCAAGAAATTGACTTTTCAGATAGCTACTACCGTAGTGAACCTGTTATAGTTGTTAGCTCTGATGGCAATTACGCCAAGGCTAAGAGCGTCAAGGATTTCAAGAATGCTAAAATCACAGCTCAACAAGGAGTTTACCTCTACAACTTGATTGATCAGATTCCAAATGTGAACAAACAAACTGCCATGGGGGACTTCGGTGCGATGCGGCAAGCCCTTGCATCTGGTATCATCGATGGTTATGTCTCAGAGCGACCAGAAGCACGCACTGCTGAAAAGGCTAGCTCAAAATATAAGATGATTTCACTTAAAGATGGCGGCTTCCAGGTATCAGACGATGATGTTTCCTTGGCTGTCGGTCTTCGTAAAGGAGACAACCAGCAAATGGAACAAGTCAATAAGGTTCTTGCTGGTATCAGCCAAGAAAAGCGTGTCAAACTGATGGATCACATCATTGACATTCAACCTGCAGATAAGACTGATGAAGCTAAAAAAGGAAACTTCTTTAGCCAAGTGACTACTATTATTGCTAAAAACTGGCCACAATTCTTGCGTGGTACAGCAATGACACTTCTTATCTCCATTATCGGTACTGTTGTCGGAACTTTTATCGGTCTTATGATTGGTGTTTACCGTACAGCTCCTAAGGCTGCTAATAAATTTGTAGCCTTGCTCCAAAAAATCTTCGGTTGGTTTCTTAACGTTTATATCGAAGTTTTCCGTGGTACACCAATGATTGTACAATCTATGGTTATCTATTACGGTACTGCCCAAGCTTTTGGCATCAATATTGACCGTACACTGGCAGCTATATTCATTGTTTCTATTAACACCGGAGCCTACATGAGTGAAATTGTTCGTGGTGGTATCTTCGCTGTTGATAAGGGGCAATTCGAAGCTGCTACTGCTCTTGGTTTTACCCACGGTCAAACCATGCGCAAGATTGTTCTTCCACAGGTTATCCGTAACATCTTGCCAGCCACTGGTAATGAGTTCGTCATTAATATTAAAGATACCTCTGTGTTGAATGTTATCTCTGTCGTGGAACTTTACTTCGCAGGTAACACTGTTGCAACCCAAACTTACCAATACTTCCAAACATTCTTTGTTATTGCAGCAATCTACTTTGTTCTTACTTTCACAGTAACTCGCATCTTGCGTTATGTAGAACGCCGTTTGGATCAAGATACTTACACACAAGGAGGAGGGGTTCACTAATGACTGAGACGATTTTAGAAATCAAAAACCTCAAAAAATCATACGGAAAAAACGAAGTTCTCAAAGATATCTCCCTCAGTGTCAAAAAAGGGGAGGTTATCTCAATTATTGGTTCTTCAGGTTCAGGGAAATCAACCTTCCTTCGCTCTATTAACCTACTCGAATCACCTTCAGGTGGTGAAATCCTCTATCATGGGGATAACGTCCTTGAAAAAGGTTATGATCTCACTACCTATCGTGAGAGACTCGGTATGGTGTTCCAATCCTTCAACCTCTTTGAAAACCTTAATGTCTTGGAAAATGCTATCGTAGCTCAAACAACTGTTCTCAAACGTGACCGTAAAGAAGCCGAGAGTATCGCCAAAGCTAACTTAGAGAAAGTTGGTATGGGGGAACAATACTGGAAAGCTAAACCAAAACAACTTTCAGGGGGCCAAAAACAACGTGTGGCGATTGCTCGTGCCCTCTCTGTTGACCCAGAAGCCATCCTCTTTGACGAGCCAACTTCAGCCCTTGACCCAGAAATGGTAGGGGAAGTACTCAAGACCATGCAGGAGCTATCTGGAACCGGGTTGACCATGATTATCGTTACCCATGAAATGGAGTTTGCACGCGATGTTTCAGACCGTGTCATCTTCATGGATAAAGGGGTAATCGCTGAACAAGGTAGCCCAGAACAAATCTTTGAAAATCCTAAAGAAGAACGTACCAAGGAATTCCTCAAACGTTTCTTGGGTTAAAAACGAAAAAGTTAAGGTTTCGGCCTTAACTTTTTTAGATTCTCTGATATAAGAAACGGCAACTGCCGTTTTTTGTCTCTATTTGCTTAGTTACGACGTGTACGTCTGTCAACAAAACCAAGAAAGGCCAATAGTGTCATAAAAAGACCTAAAAAGGCAAGTCCTACTACAGTTACCTCACCTGTTTCTGGCAAGCTGTATACTTCTTGAACAGGTACTTGTTTTTCAGCGTTTGTTTGAGTGGCTTTTTCTTGTGTTGTGAGAGCGACAACTTTACCATCTACATTATAAATTTGTCTGCTACATCTTTGGCAGTTTTTTCTGCTGATTGAGCGGTCGCTACTGCTGTCTTAGTTTCGTTAGCTTCATTTTCAGCGATGGATACTTGACCTTGAGCTACAGCAATAGCTTCTAGACTTGCTTCATCGGCTGCTGTTTGTGCCTTTTGCAAGTTAGCATCTGCAGTCGCTAAGTTTGCTTTAGCATGATTGATAGTCTCTTCGTGATCAGCGACTACTAACTCTTGATGCGATACCGATTGACTTGCAGCATTTGCTTGTTCCCTAGCCGTTTCTACTTGTGATTGAGTTGGGATAGCTTGTGTAGCTGTCTATAATACTGATGCTGTTGTTAAGACTTGATCATTTGTCGTTACCTCATCAGCTTTAGCAACTGAAGCAGAAACTGCAAGTGCTGCAATTCCAGCTGTCGCCAAAACCTTTTTATTCATAAGACGAACTACTTTTTTTATTAAAAATCACTACTATACAATAATATTTTAACAGTATTAAGGCAGGATATTATCTTCTAATTTTTAAAATTTAATTATTTTATAAGGTTTCATAGCCTGCTTACAAAAATTGTTAGTCAAAAGTAGAATTGCTGTTTCAAAGTCCCTTTTTAGCCTTTGATTTTGCCCTACCCACCTATTCTATAAAATCTTCGTTACAGTTTCTTAACTTTCTTTAAACATTTTTTTGATATAATGTGTACTCATCATATGCAAAAGGAAGGGAAAAGTGGAAAAAGTATTGAGTAACATCCTACTAAGAATCATCTCACTTGGCTTGTCTTACTGGTTTTACAGAGGACATCTGGAACAATATGTTCATTATATCGCCCATTACGGTCCCTACTTCCAAGTTTTCCTAAACCTAGTCATTATTATTTTATTAGGGTACTTCGTCTACGCTTTTTTGAAACTCCTTCTCACTAGGAAAATAAAAAAACAAACACTTCTCCTACTTTACTTCATTTACTTTCTTTCTCTCTTTTACCTACTTTTCTTGAAAAACATCGGCATCCAAGGGATATCCCTTAATCCTCTTTCCTTCGCTCAGGAACTACACTGGGGCAGCCACTTTGTTCCCATCATGAACCTATTAATGTTCATCCCCCTAGGACTCCTCTTTTCTTCCCGAATGAGTAATCTCCTACTCTGTCTCATCGCCCTTTTCTCCGTCGAATCCATCCAATACTTTGGACATCTTGGAATATTTGATTTAGGAGATATCGTCTTAAATATGTTAGGTCTCCTTGTCGGGACTGCAATTCATCAACTCCCTCAGTTTCAAACATTAATCAAAAAAATTTTAACATAGAAAAGCCTCCAGAACTTAAATCTGGAGGTTTCGTTAGGGCACTTTTTTAGATGAATACAAAAAAATTAAACGAGGACGTCTTATAGGTTCGGAATAAAAGACAAAATAATAGCTTTCTGAATCCAGCTAGCTGTTTTGAACTCGTGCTAAAATCCTAATCAAAAATAAAAACTGCTCCATCATGGAGCAGTTTCAATTTCGTTCATTCAAGATACAAAGCTATCTTGAATTAACGACGAAGTCCAAGTGAGCTGATCAACTCACGGTAACGGTTAACGTCTTTGCGGCGAAGGTATGCCAACAAGTTACGACGGTGACCGATTTTTTTCATCAAACCACGGTAAGTAGCGTGGTCTTTTTTGTGTTGTTTGATATGGTCGTTAAGGTGGTTGATTTCCCAAGTAAGGACAGCAACTTGAACCTCTACTGAACCAGTGTCACCTTCGTGACGTGCGTATTGTGCAATGATTTCATTTTTTTTCTCTTTTGAGATTGCCATGTTTTTTCTCCTTTTTTTGCTCCATCCGAGTCTTAGGATTGGCTCTCCTAAAACCAAGAAAAAGTTGGTTTGTCTTTACGACCTCTCTATTCTAGCTTATCTACTAATCTTTGTCAATCGTCAAATTCACTGTTTGAGACTTTCTAACTTAGGCTTTTTTGACCATTCTTGAATTCAGAAGGAAGCCTAAGAAAAGTAGAAAACTAACTATAGCATAAGCTAAGAAAATCCAACTAAAACTTGAAGAGACCAGTGCCAGCAATTTCAAAACATAAGGGGATACGGCTGAGCCTAGGTTGCATCCTAAGAGAACATAAGCCGTCGCCTTATTCAGCAAATTTCTAGCAATACATTCAGAAAGACGATGAAAGATAAAGGTCAAAATAATACTGTAAAAGAAACCAACACCAACAGAAAACAAAATCAATGTCAGCAAGTTGTTAGCCAGAGCTATTCCAAATAGACAGATAGATAGGCAAAGCAGGGCCATCGGCAAGAGACGGTTCTTAATGTGAGCTAGCAATGAAGCAAAGCTAAGTCCAGCTGCAATCCCAATTCCCTGTTCCAAACTAAGTACCAGAGCTGATTCCCCACCTACAATGGTCTTACCATCAACTTGAAAAAGAGGCACGCGCAAACTAATCGATGAATTAATGCAAATCACAAAACCTGACAAGAGGGCCATGCCTAAAATCATAGCAAAATCTTTTTTATTCAAACCTTGTTTACTTTTTTGTATCTCTTTCTTCTCTATCTGCTCCATCGGTGGTACAAAGAGAAGGTACATTGCTAGGATGATAAAACCAAAACCGTAGATAAGAAAAGCAAGTGTCCAATGAATTTTCAGTAATTGTCCAACCAAAAGGGAACATGATGCCCCACCAATCAATTCCACGGAACCTCTAATTCCAAGCATCTGAATCCTCTCTTTGCCCTGGTAACGCTGACTAATGATAGAAATAGCCTTGGCATTGATGAAACCGATACCCATTCCAAAAACAAGACGAGACAGTAAAACAAGTGGATACCATTGTACAAAGAAAGGAAAAATTCCAGCACTACTTAGTAAAATTAAACCTGTCATAATCAATTGCCTGTCATTTAACCATTTGTCAACAAAAGGATTAAGTAAGAGCATAGCCACTACGGAAAAAGAAGGGACAGACACCAAAAGCTCGACTTGAGAAGCATTATATGTTGGACTATAGTAGTCCAACATAGGTGGTAGAGCGGTTGAAATGGAGAAGGCTGAAATCAAAAGCAAAGATAGCCCGAGTAGGCTCATTTTTTCTAAAATCTTTGTCATAATCATAATATAGGGATAAGAGCATCCTTTCTTTACTTGTCTGATAGTTATTTTTTCATTATAATCTAAGAAGAGCTAAAAAAATAGGACCTAAGTCCTAAAAAGGAGATGTATGCGTAACCACACTATTCACCCTCAACTTGAACAAGTCTTCTCAGCCCCCTATCTCAGCCAATTACAGAAAGTCACTTTTCAAAAAGGCAATTACATTTGCACTCAGGGACAAGATATCACTGAGTTAACCTACATTTTATCAGGTAGAGTAAAAATTGTTCGCTCCCTATCCAATGGTAAAGAACACATCCTAGAAATGCCTCAACAACCACAGCTACTGGGAGACGTTGAACTCATGACCAATCAATTAGCGGGTTCTTCAGTCATTGCTTTAGAAGAAGTTCAAGCAGCCCAGCTCCCATTAAATAATAAAGAAGCACTCCTCAAAGACCCTATTTTTCTCTATCATATTGGGCGTAACCTAGCAATGGCTCTGCATAGACAGGGCATTACTGCCTCAACGAATGCCAGCTACTTTGTCAAAGAGCGTCTAGCTACTCATATTTTGAATATTGAGGAACAAGATATCTTTCAGTTATCACCATCCATTTTATCTTCTAGTTTTGGGACTAGCTATCGACATGTACAGCGAGTCATCAAACAATTTATCGACCAAGGAATCATTGAGAAGAAAGCTTTTAAAACCTATCGCATTTTACAGAGAGATAGCTTGGAAACCTTGGCTTTCATCGATTAAAAAAAACGCTATTTTAGCCCTTGATGGTTTAACTTTCAACCCTTTTGTGCTATAGTTATAAACAAGTAAATCAAATAAAATAGAGGTATACAAATGGATGCTCAAACCAAAATTATCCGCGCCAGCCACATGATTGATATGAACGATATCATACGCGAAGGCAACCCAACCTTGCGTGCTGTCGCTGAAGACGTAACCCTACCACTTTCAGATGAAGATATTATCCTTGGTGAAAAAATGATGCAGTTTCTTCGTAATTCACAGGATCCTGTTATCGCTGAAAAAATGGGACTTCGAGGAGGTGTTGGTCTTGCAGCACCACAATTAGATATTTCAAAACGCATTATTGCTGTTCTCGTTCCAAATCCTGAAGACGCTAAGGGGAATCCACCTAAAGAAGCTTATAGCCTTCAAGAAATCATGTATAATCCTAAAGTAGTTGCCCATTCTGTTCAGGAGGCTGCTCTAGGTGACGGTGAAGGATGCCTTTCAGTCGATCGCGACGTTCCTGGATATGTCGTTCGCCATGCTCGTGTTACTATTGAATACTTCAACAAAGAGGGTGAAAAGAAACGTATTAAACTCCGTGGTTACGACTCGATCGTTGTTCAACATGAAATCGACCATACTAACGGTATCATGTTCTACGACCGTATCAATAAAGACAATCCATTTACTATCAAGGATGGACTCTTGATTATCGAATAATGAAAATCCTCAGTAGAGATACTGGGGATTTAGATTGAAGAAATGATCCTCCTTAAGTCTTTCTAGATTATGATGGATTCTTCAAAGTATTTCATCGTTAGTTTACACATAGAAAAGAACTGACTAATATCAGTTCTTTTTTCATTATATTAACCCGTCCTCAGACAAGCATATTGTAAAGTGTTTCATTTCCGTTAAGATTAATGTAACTTGGATCAAATTCAGAAAGACGCTCAAGAAGGCCATCATAATCATTCTTATCACTAAGAGCTATACCAATGAGAACTGGACCTTTCCCTTTATTGGCACGTTTGATGTACTCAAAACGAGTAATGTCATCATTTGGCCCTAAGATATCATTTACAAACTCACGAAGGGCTCCTGGACGTTGTGGGAAATTAACCACAAAATAGTGCTTGATTCCATCATAGATAAGGGCACGTTCTTCCATCTCTGGCATACGGTTAATATCATTATTACCGCCTGAAATGATGCAAACGATAGTTTTTCCTTTAATTTCATCTTTAATCACTTCAAGTGCCGCAACTGATGCTGCCCCTGCAGGTTCTGCGATAGTACCAACCTTCGAGTACATATCAATTAAGGTTTCTGAGATTAATCCTTCATCAACTCCCAAGAGACGATCTACATATTTACGAGCAACTTCGTAAGTTTTTGCACCTACCTTTTGGACAGCAATCCCATCTGCAAACTTATCAATCTTTTCAAGTTTTACAGGATAACCATGGTCAAAGGCTGCACGCATACTACGAGCACCACTAGCCTCAACACCTACAACCTCTATAGAGGGTGCCACATCCTTGATATAGGTAGCCACACCAGAGATGAGTCCACCCCCACCTACCGGCACTAAGATACTATCAAAGGAAACACCTTCCTCTTGAGCTTGCTCATAAATTTCATAAGCAACAGTTCCTTGACCCGCTTGGACATTATAATCATCGAATGGATCAATGAAAGTCATCCCTTCCGACTTCTTATACTCTTGTGCCGCTTTAGCAGATTCATCAAAGGTATCTCCAACCAATTTAATTGTTACAAACTTGCCACCAAAGAAACGTACTTGACCAATTTTTTGGAGAGGAGTTGTTACTGGCATAAAGATAGTTGCAGGAATCTTCATTTCATTACAAGTATAAGCAACACCTTGGGCATGGTTTCCGGCTGATGCACAGACCACACCATGTTCCTTGTCTTCATCACTTAACTGATGGATCGCATAGTAGGCACCACGTAATTTAAAGGAACGTACCTTTTGCATATTTTCTTTTTTAATATTAATAGTCGCTCCATATTTTTCAGATAAGTAGCGATCAAAATCTAGTGGGGTACGCTCCACCACGTTTTTTAAGACTTCGTTAGCCTTTACGATATCATTTGCAGTAATCATTGGCTCTCCTTTGACACAAAATTCAAACTATTTCTATTGTATCACAATTTTCAGAAAAATAGCAATCTATCAAAAGAAAACTCCTTGTTCATACAAAGAGTTTTACCTATTATTTATTCTTTTTTGACATCAAGAAATTACGAAGAACTGTCACCTCTGCTAGGACTATAGCTTTAAGTATAGCAACAACACGTTCTCCCCACTTATGAGATTTTGCTGTTTTATCAATGTAGCCTTAAGATTTTTAGTTGATCTTTTATCATCTGCTTGCATCTTTATCTTACTGGCAAGGTTAAGATCTTAACTACCATTGTAGGTGTTCTCTGACGAAGGTGTATTGACAAGGTCTTGACGACTGCTACACATATAACTGACATCCATTGTGATGCTGTCAATCATCTCAACAATATTTCTGATTGTTGTTGCATCATACAAGCCACCCTCCGTATCCTTCAAGATAGGTACTGCTAATTTTTCGATAGAAACCTCCGAAGTAGCTACTACCATAGAGTGAGATTCCGAGCTAGCTGTTTCTGAATATCTTTCATAATTACTAAAGAGTGATGCTACTTCTGTGACTGTTTTAAAAGTACTTGGTAAAAATTCTGAGACCCGTGGAGTTTCAGAAAGACGATTCCAACTATTGATGTTTTCTGGTACTCCTTCAAAGATCATTTCATTTGAAGTGCTTGCCTAGCTCTCTGATTCTGTCAAATAAACTGCTGGTTCTTCAACTACTTCTGATTCTGAAGTTGACGTTTCTAATGATGCTGTTGTACTTTCTGACACTTCTGACAAGGAGACTGAAACAGATATACTTGCGGCCTCCGAAATTAAAATATTGATTGAATCTGATACTACTGAACCTTGATCCGTATTAGACGCTGAGTTATCACCTTTCTTAGCATGCAAGATCTCTGATACAGCTATTGCCTACCGGAGCAGCTACTGAATTTACTAGCTCATCAACTAATGGTGATGCTTTAAATGTCTCATCTAATTTAGGAGATTCCATAGATGGTTTTACATCTGTTGTAGCCTCTGAATCTTTGTATACTAAAGCATGTTCCAAAGAGTTAGTTTAGGAACTCAAATGACAAGTACCGGTTAATCATTTTCATCTGTTTCAAGCCTTGCTTGTGCCTTTCTCATAATCGAAGTTGCCCAATCATCTGGTGACGTCACATAGAGTTGATCTGCAATTTTAACAGCCTCTTGAGCTGCTTTCCCTGATAGGCTAAGACGAACTGTGAGATTTTCTTGAGCATATGGTGTTTTATTGTCCACATCCCCCTCTTCATTATGCAGCTCGCATTGATGCCGATCATGTTAATCATTTGAACTGTTGATAAGCCTTTCCCAGACTTGACAAATATCCAAACTTTATCACCTGTCACACCTAGAGCATCCTTAGAAAGGATTTCACCAGTAACATTCTTAGTAGATACAGACCGATTGCTGTTAGTCACACCCTCACTACGGAGAAGATTTTCATAAGCAGTGATAAACTGTTGGTAGTTGTAAAGCTTACGAATAGTATACTTAGCTACACTAAGGTATGGAGTTTGGTAATAGGCAACTTTGAAAGACGTTAAGAGCTGCAATGGACATGTGATAACCACCAGCTGCAACTACTGTCGCATCTACCAGAAAAGCCGCGTCGGCTTGTAATGGCTTGCTCGCAAAAACATTTTTACCAACACTGTTAGTTGCTTTTCCAGCAAGAACAGTATAGTCAATCCCCGATTCCTCCATGTAAGCACCAACGATAAGTGATTCAGTTTTGTTGCGTACCATATCAATACGTGCTTTCAAATCACCGTAGGCAATCTGCATACGACCTGGAATAACTAATAACTGGTTTTATTACTTCTGAATTGACCACGTTACCTGCCTTGGCAGCTTGAATCATCCCTAGGATACCACCGGCTACAAACAAGCCTGATAATAATTTAGTTGACGCTACTTTCTTTAACATATCTACCTATCCCTCTAAAAAAGTTTAAATCACCTCAGCGTTTCAAATTATTACTATTTGTATTTGCATGCTGTAAACTCGAGTTATTTTTTGTAAAACAAGGGAATTTCCGGAAATCCTCATAAACGGTAATTTTTTCATCTTGAATAGTCAGTTTTTTTCAGAAATTAGATATCCAGTTATCTAATTCTATCTAGAATGATAAAAATAAACAGTAAATGATGACATTTCAGCTCCTAAAATCCTAAATTTGATGAGGATAAAAAACATCTCCCATGCAAAGTGAGAAATGATTTGTTTATCTATTTTTAGTATCCAAGATGACAGTAACAGGGCCATCATTGACCAGACTAACCTGCATATCTGCACCAAAGCGTCCTCTTTCTACAGGAACATGACTTGACAAGGATTGGTTGAAATCGTCATAGAACTGGCTGGCCATGTCAGGCTTTGCAGCTCCCGTAAATGCCGGTCGATTCCCTTTTTTCGTATCTGCAAAAAGCGTAAACTGAGAAATCGATAAAATCTGACCACCAATATCCTTAACAGAGAGATTCATCTTGCCATTTTCATCTGAAAAAATGCGCATATTGATAATCTTACGAACCGCATAGTCAAGATCCTCTTTAGTGTCTTCTGGGCCAACTCCAACCAAGAGCAAAAGCCCTTGCTTAATAGTACCGACCGTACTATCCTCAATAGCTACAGAAGCACTTTGCACGCGCTGAATCACAATCTTCATAGCAGAAACTCCTTAACCATTAGTACGTTTAACACTATAAACATCTGGAATAATTTTAATCTTATCCACAAGGCCAGTCAATTCAATAAGGTTAGCAATTTCAAAGCTAACGTGAATATTGGCAAACTTCATATCCTTAGTTGGTTGTGCATTAACCGAAGCAATGCTCTTGGTTGTATTTGACAAGATTTGAAGAACATCGTTCAAAAGACCCGAACGATTTAGGCCATAGATATCAATCTCAGCTAAGTAAGATTTATTGGTATTGCGTTCATCCCACTCAACTTCAATTAAACGTTGCTCATAACCTTCTTGATTCTTGATATTATTACAATCTGAGCGATGAATAGCTATTCCACGTCCCTTAGTGATATAACCTTCAATCTCATCTCCAGGTACTGGGTTACAACACTTAGCGATACGCATAAGGAGACCTGAGGCACCTTGAATGATAACTCCATTTTCACTTTTAACCTTGAGAACATCTTTCTTCTCAGTCTTGACTTCGCCACCATTCATTAGTTCTTCAGCTTCAGCTTTTGCCTTAGCACGCTCTTCCTCACGGCGTTCTTTTTCTGTCAGACGATTGAAAACCGCAGCGGCACTAATTTCACCAAAACCAACAGCAGCATAGAGAGCTTCCTCACTACGCACACTCATACGAGGAAGGATCTCCTCTATATGTTTCTTGTCTAGGTACTTGTTGGCAATATAGCCATGCTCTTGGAAATAGGCTATCAAAAGCTCACGACCCTTGGTGATTGAAGCTTCCTTGTCTTGATTCTTAAAGAATTGACGAATTTTATTTCTGGCCTTAGTCGTTTTGACCATCTTAATCCAGTCACGACTAGGACCAAAGGAATTAGCATTGGTAATAATCTCAACCACATCACCCGTCTTGAGTTTGGCAGTCAGAGGCACCATACGACCATTAACCTTGGCACCTGTGGCTTTCTCGCCGACTTGGGTATGGATGGCATAGGCAAAGTCAATAGGACCTGAATCTTTAGGCAATTCCTGAACATCACCTTTTGGTGTAAAGACATAAATTCGCTCTGAGAAGATATCCTCTTTTACAGAGTCAACAAATCCCTTAGCATCCCCGTTTGAGGCATCTTGGAGTTCCACAAGATCTTTAATCCAATTCATTCCCAAAGCAGACTCTTTCGAATCGACCTTGCCCTTGATACCTTTCTTGTAAGCCCAGTGAGCTGCAACCCCGTATTCGGCAACTTGGTGCATCTCCTTAGTACGGATTTGGATTTCAATAGGCCCTTTAGGACCATAAACCGTCGTATGGATAGACTGATAACCATTGGATTTAGGATTGGCAATATAGTCTTTGAAACGTCCAGGCATAGGACGCCAGAGCTCGTGGATGTATCCCAACATAGCATAAACGTCACTATGCGTCTCCATGACACAACGAATAGCAATCAAATCATAAATCTGATCAAAGCGTTTCTTCTTGTCACGCATCTTACGAAAAATAGAGTAGATGTGTTTTGGACGGCCATAAACATCACCGACAAGCCCTTGTTCAGCTGTATAGGTCTTAATTTTATCGACAATCTCGTCCACAAGTGCCTCACGCTCGCGGCGTTTTTCCTTCATCATGTGGGAAATCTTATAAAATTCTACCTCGTTAAGGTAACGGAAAGCCGTGTCTTCCAATTCCCATTTGATACGGCTGATACCCAAACGGTGGGCCAAAGGAGCGTAAATTTCCATCGTTTCACGAGAAATGCGCTCCTGCTTATCCTTACGAAGATGCTTGAGAGTACGCATATTGTGCACACGGTCTGCCAGCTTAACCAAGATTACTCGGATATCCTTAGACATGGCCATAAGCATCTTACGGTGATTTTCAGCCAACTGCTCCTCGTGAGACTTATATTCAACCTTACCAAGCTTGGTAACACCGTCTACAATATTGCGTACATCCGTACCAAAATCCGCTTCTAAATCATCTAGCGTCTTTTCCGTGTCTTCAACGACATCATGCAAGAAACCACAGGCCACTGTTACTGCATCAAGATGGAGATCTGCCAAAATACCTGCCACTTGAATAGGGTGGATTATATAAGGTTCTCCTGACTGACGAAATTGCTCACTATGAGCATCCGTCGCATAATGCCAGGCCTTTTCGACTAATTTCAAATCATCTGCTGACATATAGGCCGAGCAAACGTCTAAAATTTCTTCTCCTGTTACATTTTTATCTTTAGCCATGATTTCTTCCTTCGCTTCTTTTAATTAACCTTTATTTTATCACTTTTGTAAGTAAAGAAAAAGAGCTAGATAAGTAATTATTAACTGGGAGGAGTCAACTTGAAAAACACAACATCTTGTGTTAGAATGATTGAACAAACACAAGATATAGATAGAAAGAGGACACTCATGTCTCAACTCACCCTCGTGTATATTAGCCTGAGCGGTAACACCCAAAGCTTTGTCAAACGTATGTCTGATTATCTCTCCCTAAATCATGGGATTAATTGCCGCCAAATCAATATTAAAGAGCTTAATCATGAAACCTTCCAAGTGGATGAACCGTTTGTTGCACTCCTACCAACCTACCTTGAAGGTGGGAATGGTGTTGACAATGGAGATGTTGAAATCTTAACCAATCCACTGGGAGACTTTATCGCAGCCCATGACAACCACAAACGTTGCTTTGGTATCATCGGTTCTGGGAACCGCAACTTCAATAACCAATACTGCCTAACTGCTAAACAGTACAGCCAGCGTTTTGGCTTCCCAATGTTGGGAGACTTTGAACTACGTGGTACACAGTCCGATATTGAGCGTCTAACACCTATTATCCTAGAAGCACAAAAGAACTTTATCCAACTGTAAAACTAGAGCAAAAAAGCCCTGACATGGGCTTTTTCTCTTGCTTAATTTTTTTGTATTTCTTGATTCCAAAGAAACCAGCCAAGGTCACAAGAACCAGACCAGCTAAAGTTTCTGACACGGATTCATCTGAACCTGTATTTGGCAAAGTCTCAGCAGAACTTGAAACTTGAGTTTCTTGGATTTGAGCTTGAGGCAAGATGATTACCTGAGAATTTGACAACTGAATAGCTGTAGCAGGTTTAACCAAGCTAGACCCTTCGATAACCTTTGGTGTCACGCGCTTAGTTTGATCCACTGTCTCAGCACCTTTTGATAACTTCTCAGATTCTTTATTAGCCGTATCCTCGACTTGATTTGCTTTTTCCTTAACAATCAAACGGTACTCCGCAAATCCTGCCTGTGTTGATGGCCCCACATAACTAATAGCATCCTGATTAGCAAGGTGGGCATGTGCATTGTCCGATGAGGCAAAACGGATATCCGCATTTGCAATGTTTGGAAGGAAACTCCAATTCCCATCGGCACTCGGATTAATCGTTTTCTCACTGACAATATAGTCAATGATGGCCTGACGATTTTCAAGATTGAGGAGACGTTTTTCTGCGGCATCCTTAACACCAGGGAAATTACCAGTCGCACGGTAGTTATTGGTTACGACAAGGAAGGTTTGATTCAAATCAATTGGTTGACCTTGATAAGCTAAATCACGGACACGACTGACATCTTGGTTAACCAACTTACCTTCACGGTCATACTTGTTAGGTTGTGTTAAATCGAACTTGTAAGTCAACCCATCAATCACATCGTAATTATATGAGGGATAGCTACTGTTAATGAGTTGTTGGGGTTCTTTGCTGTTAGGGTCAATTTGATTGAACTGTCCCGCAGACATTTCCAACCATTCTTTAATCTGCGCACCAGTCACCTTGAGAAGGGCAGTGACATTATCATAGAGGTAGAGGTCTGCGACATTCTTAATGGCTAATGGACCTGCTGGAGTGTCAGTGTAGTAACTTGCATCCCCACGAGTCCCTGCCTTGAAAGGTGCAGCTGCTGAAAGGATTGGTAGATTTTCATCTGCTGTTCCCGCTACTTGTTTTTTGGCATACCACAATTGCGCATTGTTTACGATTTGAATAGATGGATCGTCCTGAACTTGAGCAAAATAGCTAGTGATTGGGGCAGTGGTCTCACCAACTTCCTTACGAACATAGTTGATTGTCCCATCGTGGTCATGAGCAGCCATGTCAATTAGAGCTTTATCCGCAATATCTGACTTAGTATCAATTTTTTCAAGCTTAGCCTTACTGTTGACAACTTTCCATTTGCCATCCGTATAAGTCAACTTGACATCCATGATACCGAGATGATCTCCGAACTTACCAGCCATAACTACAGGTTTTCCATTGATGAGACCATTGACATCATCTACACCAGGATATTTGGCATAAAAACTTGTACCATCACCATTTGGGAAATCCGCATGAGAATGCCCTGTCGCAACAGCATCAACACCTTCGATACCAGCAACTTGGTAACCTTCATTTCCTCGTTCTTAGTATATTCATTGTCGCCAATACCAGAATAAGCAGCAACAAGAATAAAATCAGCCCCAGCAGCCTTCATTTGAGGAACAATAGTCTTAACAGCCTCCATTGGATCGTCGACAGTTGCCTTACCTTCAAGATTGGCCTTATCCCAAACCAAAATCTGCGTTGGAAGGACACCAGTAATACCGATTTTTAGCGTTACCTGTTTGCCATCCGTATCGGTAAAGGTCTTATTAACAATCTTATAGGGATTGTAATAGTAGTCACCTGTCTGAGCATTGCGCACATTAGCATTGATAATGTTAATCTTAGCGGCCTTAACCATGCGATCCAAAAATTCGAGGCCATAGTTAAATTCGTGATTTCCAAGCGTTTCAGCATCGTAACCAAGCATCTCAAAAGCCTTGTACATAGGGTGAGTCTCACCTTGGGCAACAGGATCAATCAAGTCCTTATAAGTTCCAAAAGGAGTTCCTTGAATCGTATCCCCACTGTCCACCAAGACCGTATTGGGTTTGGTTTCACGGGCTTTTTTGATAAGGACAAGCAGTTTTGGACAGACCAATGCTTTGAGACGGCTTATCTTGATAATAGTCATAGTTAACCAAGTTGGTGTGAATATCTGTTGTTGACAAAATCTGCATATCAACAGTCTGTCCCTCATGAGCAGGTTCAGTAACGGTTTCAGGCTGTACTGGCACTGCTGGTGTCACTTGATTGGCATTAGTCAAAACAGCACTAGCTTCTTGACTTGCTTGGGCTGTTGAGCTAGAAGATGATGATTCTACAGACGCATTTGTCGCTACTGGTGTTGGTGTAGCAGATACAGTCTCTGTTCCTCCTTGAACAGCTGTCCCCGAAGTTCCTTGTCCTGATACGATAGTGGCTCCACTATCTGTCACAGTTTCAGTTGAGGTAGTTGGAACTGGCGCCGTTGCCTCATCAGCATGCCCCACAACTTGTAGCACAGTCAAGAGAGCAAAAAGGTCCAAAACAACAGCGGATTGAGTCACATAACGATCCCGTTTTCATTAAAATTTTCCCCTTTTATAAAGATAATACAATTATATTAAACCGAAATAAGAATACCAACTTTTTTTAGAAATGCTCGATTTGTCATACAAAACCAATGACATGATTCAATCTTAGATTAAAAGTGTCAAATACAAAAAAGTTGGAACAAAGCCAACTTTCTCTTAATTATTCAATTCTAGGGCATAACTCACACTGCTCAAAGCATAGAGGGGAGCTGTTTCCGTCCGCATAATACGCGGTCCAAGGCCAATTTTAACGCCACCAGCTTCTTCAAATGCATCAATCTCAGACGGAGAAATACCACCTTCTGGTCCAAAGATAAAGAGGAGCTTCTGTCCATTTTCCACCTTAGCCAACTCACGAGCTAGAGTAGCCAACTCACCCGCTTTAGCTGTTTCCTCATAGGCGATAAAAATCTTATCAAAATGAGCTAATTCTGATAGAAATTCTCCCTTCTTCTCGAACAATCTGACTTCTGGAACACAATTACGCTTGGATTGTTCTGCAGCTCCTAGAGCAATTTTGGCAAGTTTATCTTCCTTCTTGGCAAGCTTCTTACCATCCCATTTAACTACAGACCAGTCGGCAGGGAAGCCCCAAATAGCCTGAGCTCCAAGCTCTGTTACCTTTTGTGTCACCAGTTCCAGCTTGTCTCCCTTGGGAAAACCAGAAGCAATGGTTACAGATACAGGCATCTCGACAGTCTCATTTAAGTCTTCAATCACTTCAAAGACATGATTCTCACGATCAATCACACGAGCAAGGCGCTTGACACCATCTTCAAAAACCAAGACAACCTGATCATCCTCTGTTAAACGCATAACGTTAAACATATGCTTCACAGCATCCTTGTCTTTGATGATCACTGGATTTTCAACCTGCCCCTTTATAAAATACTGTTGCATTTAGCCTCCAATCACACCTGAAATATCATCCGTCTTCTTGAAGACACAAGTATTCCACTCTCCCTGAACCATGTGAGTTTCCAGGAGGAAACCAGCTTTCTCAGCCGATTCACGCACCATATCCCATTTTTCAGAGATAATCCCTGACATAATCAAATAACCTTCATCCTTAACCAAACGATAGGCGTCTTCCGTCAGGTGGATGAGAATATCCGCCAAAATATTAGCCACGATAACATCAGCTTCTTGAGTTACACCCTTCAAAAGATCTCCCGTAGCAACGTGGATATTTTCCATACCAGGATTCATGTCGATATTTTCCTGTGCGACTCGAACCGCCACATCATCAAGGTCATAAGCATAGATTTCCTTGGCTCCAAGAAGAGAGCTAGCAATCGAGAGAACTCCCGAACCAGTTCCCACATCAATCACCGTCTCACCACCACGAAGCACCTGTTCGAGTGCAAAAAGGCTCATCTTAGTCGTTGGGTGGGTTCCTGTTCCAAAGGCCATGCCAGGATCCAGCTTGATAATCTTTTCACCTACTGATGCCTCATAATCTGTCCATGACGGCACGATGGTCAAATCATGGGTAATGCGAGCTGGTTCATAGTATTTTTTCCAATTCTCAGCCCAATCTTCTTCAACCAATTCTTGAGTTACCAAGTGAATATCTCCCGTTTCAAGACCAAAATCTGTCAACTCATCCAAACGATCATTAACCTGCTTAGTAATAGCCTCGATATCTGCTGATTCCGGATAATAAGCCGTAATTTTAACTGTCTCAACCTGCTCAACCTCAGGATAAAGTTCCCCAAAGCGGTCCGCATTTTCCAAATAATCTGCACTGTCATCAATAGTCACACCCTGGCTCCCAGATTCGATTAAAATATTAGAAGCCGCCTCTTCGACCTCACGATTAACTTCAATCGTTAATTCTTGCCATTTGTTCATTAATTATCTATTTCCTTTCCTACTAAATAGTCTTTAAAACGTTCTTGCAACTGGGGAATGACACCTTCTGCTTTTATAAAATCCTCTATAGGCATCAATTTAAATTCCTGCCCTTCATCTCCAAAACAAATCTCTTGATACTGCTTCTGACTAATTTGGGCAACCACAAAAACAGCTAACCTATCTTTATCCAAGATACTAGGGTAGATTCGCGACCAAATAATCGATTCCTCTTTCAAAGTCAAGCCTAGCTCCTCCCAGACTTCACGTTGAAGACACTCAAGTGGCGTTTCTATGCCCTCTCTTCCACCCTCTTATGTCAAGTAAATGACACTATTTTTCTACACTGAAAACACCCTTATTATACCACAAAGCTACTTTTTAAGAAAGAGACTCGCTATTACACAAGTCTCTCATTAGATTATCTATAGACAACTGTAAAAGAACCTTGGCCATTGACGACAATCCTCTCGATATGAGTGTCAACCACTTCCCTGGTCATTTTTTTGTCAAATGCTATATTTTCCCTACCAACTACCTTTAATTGTTCTTCTATTTCCATTATAGAATTATCTAAGTTCTGACGTTTTTCCATGTAAGTTTCTCTTGTCATCAAGCCCTCTTTATAGTCTTGAAAATGAGAAACCTTTTGAGTTTTCAGCCGTTCAGCTTCTCTTATAAGATTCGTTTTTGATAGCTTTGGAGAGTTCTTCGGCAACCGAGACTTTAATTCTTTCTCGATAGCCTCTTCTATTCTATCTATCCGACAGGACTTCATGGTCTGGCCTTGACTTCTACAGTAACGACAATAAAAATAATCATAGTTGTTATAGTGGCTATATCGAAGGAGACGATGCCCGCAATGTTCACAGATAACTAAGCCTCGTAATAAAACTTCTTCTGGCTGGTTGCAAGTCTGATTTTTCGGCCCACTAATGCGAGAGGCAAGTGATCGTTGAGCTTTGTCAAAGTCCTCACTTGATACAATTGCCTCATGATTATTGTCAAGACGTTCCCACTCTGATTCAGGCCGCCGAATCTGCTTACCATTTACCGTTGTTCTAGTATTAAACAGGTATGTCCCCTTATAGGCTTCATTTTTGAGTATTTGGAGAATACCACTTCTCGTCCATACATTCCTCTTTTGTTCGGCAGTAATGATAATTGATTTTGTATACCTTGCTTGACTAACCTGCATTTTCCTCTCAGCTGGAGTAATCGTCTGTTCACTATTAAGTAACATCGCTATTTTTTGAGTTCCCATTCCCTCAATGCAAAGTCTAAAAATTCGTCTCACAATTGGAGCGACTTCCTCATCAATGATAATCTTAAA
Source organism: Streptococcus thermophilus (assembly GCF_010120595.1). NCBI lineage: Bacteria > Bacillati > Bacillota > Bacilli > Lactobacillales > Streptococcaceae > Streptococcus > Streptococcus thermophilus. The sequence goes on along the minus strand of NZ_CP038020.1, from coordinate 575,160 downwards.
TCGGTCATTTGGGTCCTTGATATAACCAAACGGTGGTAACCAACTCATGTTCTTCCCAGATCGTTTCATACTGTTCATTGCACTCTTGACTTTTTCAGAAACATCTTTGGCGTAGAAATCATTGAGTAAGTTTCTAAAGGGCACATCAATATCCAGTCCATTATGTTCAGACACCAGGCTATCATAATGGTCGTTGAGAGCAATAAATCGAACTCCGAGAAAAGGAAAGATATTCTCCAAATAGTTTCCCAATTCCAAATAGTCACGCATAAATCGAGACAAATCCTTGACGATGATATTACGGATAGTTCCAGCCTTAACATCAGCCATCATGCGTATAAAGGCTGGACGGTTAAGACTGGTGCCCGAAAAACCATCGTCCACAAACTCCAAACGTTCCCAGTTCTTGAACTTAGGTTCTTGGTTAAGAAAATGGTTTAATAAGTACCGTTGATGAGTAATTGAGTTGCTTTCATCTGTATTAGCCTCATCAACTGACAAGCGGAGGTATAGAGCGATTTTAGTCATGCTTGTCCCCCCCGATCCGACAGTTAAAAGTTACTGTGACTGTTTTGTCCACATCAACTTCAATCCGTTCTATTAAAGCATTTAAGAGTTCTGCCGTTAAAACTGCTTGATTGCTACTCTTGGCTAGATGTCTAACCCAATTCACCTGCTTACTGTGCTCCTCCTCAATCTGCTTTATTGAAGTTTCACATTGGGCTAATTCTTGTGAAATGGTTTTGATTTTTGAGTTTATTTCTTTCTTTTTGGAAAGATAGTCTTCTCGCTTAGACCGGTTAAGACTGAACGCTGCGTAAAGATCGCTTAGTTCAGCATTCCATTGTACTATTGAACCTTGATGACCCCTCAGCTGCTTTTGATATATCTTTAGGCAATTCTCCTTTTTAGATTCAAGTCGAGGCAATAAAGTCTCAACTGTACCTAAACGCTTCATTTCTGATTGTATCAGCTCTACTACTATCTTATCCAGAGCATTTTCACTGATATAAACGGTTTTTCTCTCAGCTGTCTCTGAATCATAGTGATAGTCCATAAAGTAATAGTAATCATAATCAGACTTATTATTTGAAAAATGGCGACGCTTTCGAACCATTTGAGTTGATTTGGTTTTGCCATAAATCAAACCTTTATAGCGATTTGGAGTTTTTACTCGGTCAGTCTTTTTAACAGACTTACGACTAGCAGAATACTGAAGAATTTTTTCGTAGTCATCTTTGCTGATATAGGCTTCCTGTGCATTTTCAAAATAGATATAGTCATCTTCAGATAAGGATTTGTTTCGTGTTCGCTGAACAAGGCCTCCCCTGTAAACAGGCATCTTAATCAGACGAAGTAAATTTCCTGCTTGCCATCTTTTCGTATCCTGCTCACTTCTATATAATTGACCTGTCTTACGGTAGGAATGAGGTACAGCAATTTCTCTACGATTCAATTCAGCAGTAATCTGAGGCATGGATTTACCTTCGATTGCCTCTTGAAAAACAAACTCTAAAATTGGCCTAACCTGATTATCTATGACTAACCTTGCACCAGCTTCATTGCGGTCAATGCGATACCCATACGGAGCAGAAGTTCCAATATAGTACCCTTGACTAGCCTGCTGAATATGATAAGTCATAACTTTCTTTGAAATATCCTTAGAGTATAAGTCGTTGACCAAATTATTAATTTCCACCTCAAAGGATTTCTTATCTTCTAATCCGTTGAGTGTGTCTAAGTTGTCATTGATTGAAATAAGACGAACTCCCAAAAAGGGGAATACTTTATCAATCAGTCGTCCCATCTCAATGTAGTTTCGACCCAAACGGGATAAGTCCCGAATCAAGATACAGTTGATAATCCCTTTTTTGATATCTTCCATCATGTCCTGGTAGGCAGGTCGATTAAAGGTTGTTCCAGAATATTCATAGTCGATGTAACACTTGGTTACAGTTAACCCTTTCTCCTTGGCAAAGGCTCTAGCTAGACTTTCTTGTGTCTCTAAGGACTGCGACTTGTTTCTCCAGGTTTCAGTACGTTCTTTGGATAGGCGAATGTAAATGCCTGTACGATAAGTTTGAAGTGATACCTCTTCTATTATCGTTTCCTTGCGGTAGCGGTTCTTGGTACGTGCCATTAGATCACCTCCGTCTCTCTATGAGAAAACTGCTGGAGGACTTCTAGTTCTGCCACATCATGAAATACCAAGGTCAACTCCTGATTCTCATGAATGACAATCCGGTCAAGTAAGGTCACTAAAGTGAGACGATTGAGTTCTTTATCTTTTTGGATTTCACTCAACTGATTTAACCACCGTTCCTTATCCTGAAGTTTGTCATACAGGGTTTGAGCTAGTGCTTTCTTTTGAATGATGGTGTCCTCAATCTGTTTTAGCTTTTGACGATAGCTTCGCTGAAACTCTTGGTATTCTGTATCATTAATCAAACCGTCGTCTAAATCCAAATACAAGGACTGGAGCAACTGTTCATACTTCTTGCGATTCGCAAGCAAAGAAGTAAAATCAACTTCCAAAAACTGTTCTTGGTTCAAATAATCAGGAACTGCTTTAATCAGATAAGACTTCCAGTCAAGGTATTGATGAATAAAGGTCAATACTAAGTCTAGTAATCTCTCTTGTTTAATTGCATGACGGCTACATCCTCGTCCATTATTGTAGGTGCTACAAATATATTGAACAGTCTCTTTGTCCTTATAGCGAAGTTTTCGTTGTACAAGCTGAGCCTGACAGTCGCTGCAAAATAATAATCCTGCAAAAAGGTCAGGCAGCTTCTTCCCGTGCTTAACATCCCTGAGTAAGAGGTTATTCGCAATAGCAAAGGTACTTTTTGAAATAATGGCTTCATGGGTATCTTCCACTCGCACCCAATCTTCTGGATTGACAGCTACAGATTTTTGCGACTTGTAATTAAGTTTGGTCTGTTTACCTTGTTCCAAGGTACCAGTATAGACACGGTTGGTCAAAATACGGTTGACCATTTTGGTGTTCCACTTATGGCAATGGCCATAAAAACCTTTAATCTTTTCCTGACAGGCTTTCTTACGTTGCAAGGGAGTCTCTATCCCTGCCTGGTTAAGAAAGCCTGCAATAGCGTTTGACGAATATCCCTCTAGTTTAAGAGCAAAGATTTTCTCAATAGTAGGGCGTACATTCTCATCAACCACTAGGTGATTCCGTTGCTTGTCATCTTTGCGATAGCCATAAGGGGCAAAAGCTCCAATAAACTCGCCCTTTTGCCGTTTAGCTTTTTGGGTGCTTCGAACTTTTGTTGAAATGTCTCGACAGTAACTATCGTTAATGAGACTTTTGATAGGCATGACCAAATGCGTTTCATTGGTATCAGCCGTCAAGCTATCATAGTGGTCATTGACTGATATAAACCTAACTCCCATAGCAGGGAAAATTCGTTGAAGGTATTTTCCAGTTTCAATGTAGTCTCGACCGAAGCGAGACAAGTCCTTAACAATAATAGTATCAATTGTCTTATCATTTACCATTGCCATCATACGGTTAAAGTCAGGGCGGTTAAAGGTTAAGCCACTAATACCATCATCCATAAATTCTTCTAAAATCGTGAAATCATGATTTCTGGCATAATCTCTCAAAAGTGAGCGTTGGTTGATGATGGAATTGCTTTCCACATTATCCCCATCATCTCGTGACAGGCGTAAATAAATACAGGCTTGTGTCATGTTTATCTCCTTAATCAGTGTTTAGGTGCTTACCGATTAAGGATTGAGGTTCTACTATTCTATTTTACATAATCTACCAAGACTTGTCCGCTAAAAACTCAAATTTTTTCAAGCTGTCTCCCCAGCAAATCATCTAAAACGTCTGTAAGACTTAGTGGCTGATCACTTACTTGTACTGTAACCTTATATCCCTCAATCACAATCTGCGGTAATTCCGCACCTGTTTGTATTTTTTCCATAAACGTTTTTCCTTTACTTAAAATTTTGACCTCTGTAGGTAGAACTGGTTAAGTTCTTCATGGGAGTTTCACCCGCTGTCCTTTCTCGATGGCAGCCTGAACGTTCAGAAGTATCATTATCCTCATTTGTCTCATGGCAGATAGGTAACCAACCTATTTTATAGCCGATAATTCTCGCTCATCTCACGGCGTACCAGGCTAAATTGCTCCACAAATGATTAAAGTCCCACTTCAGTCTATTCAGTTGTCAAAGGGCATTGAAGGAACTATAATTCCCCTTCACTATATAGAGTGAAAAAATGATAACTTTTTCCGTCCTAATGCAAGAGCTTTTTGAGATAGTTCAAAATTTTATCCCTCCGTCTTGCAACAGTTGAAATAGAAATTTGATTAGACAGAGAAATTTCATTCAATGTTTTTTCCTCAAAAAACAGGTTCTTGACAAGGGAAAATTCATCGTCATTAAGCAAAAGTAGAGATTCATACAATAGCTGTAAGATTTCTTTAGTCTCAGTAATCTTTTCAACATCCATTTTCTCATCAGCCATAAAACTTGTTAGTTGGTCATCAGCATAATCTGAAAATGGTCTAACACGATATTGGATTTCTAGTCGATTAAGATAATTTTCTCGATTTGTCAATCGCCAATACTCACGGTAAACCTCTCTGGAAACAGGGACTTTTAACCCATTCACATATACAAAATACACCATCTTATTCCTCCTTATATAGATTTGATAAGGTAGGAAATGGCGGTGAACGATTTTTCATAAAACACTCTCAATTTTTAGACTTCACTATTAAGAGTGAAAATTTTCATGTTTTTTACCGCTGTTTTCACAAAAAAATATAAAAAAGCGATAAAGCAAACTGCTCTATCGCCTAGATTGTAATAACCTTACATAATTTCAGCTGGTTGTAAAATGGGCTTTGGTATAGGAATTGGCTTCGGATATTTAATTGGTTTAATTGTTCCGATTCCATATAGTGGTGGTCGAAGGCTTCCGCCTGAAATATGGGACAGTTGAGAGAGATCTAGTTCTTTAAGCATCTAATATGCCTCCTTCTATAAAATTATTATTAATCAAGTATTAGAATAAGATAATTAACAACAGATACAATAACCAGTAATCCGTTATTCAGTAGATGCACAACAATCGAATCGACAATGTTTTCACGACGATCGTATGCCAAGTAAAAAATTGCTCCTAACAGGAAATACACAATAAACTCGATTGGATAGAATATATGTAACAATGCAAAAATGGAAGAGCTCACAGTCAATTTCAACCACTTACGATTGTTTTTGAAAAAATAACGACCAAAGAATCCTCTGAACACAAGTTCTTCCAAGATCGGAGCAAAGATACCAATAGCAAGATGAAAGGCAACAAAGTATAAAGGGAACATCCGGCTAAGCTGCTCATTGGTTGCCATCAAGGCTGCATCATTAGCTGATGTTGCATTACCCGTGACCATTTGAATTAAAAAGGTCCCACCAATGGCTACTAGACGAGTAGCAAGATAAAAGAGAAGGGCAATTCCAAAGTCTTTCCAGGTAAAGGGTGATTTTTCCTTTTCATCCTTGTTTTTATATTTTTTCCAAACAAGAACAAGGACGATACCAGTAACCAATAAATAACCTAGACTAGCAAGCCACTGCATATAAGTTGGCGTTGTCTCCTGAGTAGCAATCAATCTCATTGGAAAGATATTGACACTTAAGGTAAGAAAGATTAGCCCAATAAACTTCAGTATATTTTTAAAACGTTGCATTATCTAACCCTCCTGCTTAGTTCTCAAACGACTGATGCCTGTGAATCCCGAAGCTAGTAAGAAGGCTAGACCGATACGCACAAGATTAATCGAATTGACCTCTCCAGTTCTAGGCAAAGTTGTGGCTCCAGAAACTCCACTAACACGACTTGCTAGTGGTGTGACCTGTGATGTGGAGCTTACTGGCTTAATCAAGGTTTCTTGTTGATTTTCTTGCTGTTTAACATCAACTTTGAGACTCTCATCTTTGGTACTGACATTTTCTATAGATTTATCTGTAACCTCTATGGATTGTTCTGCAGAATCAGCCTTGGTTTTATCAGAGGAAGAGTCGGTTTCGGACAACTCTTGATTCGAAATCTCCTCAGTGTTAGCTTGATTATCAAAAGCAGTACCTGACTGTGTCCCTTCCTCTTGATTGGTTGTATTCTGTTCACCATTCTCAAGCTCTTCTGCATGTTGTTCAGGTGATTTTCCAAAATAGAGGTAGTCGTAAAGTTGCTGAGCATTAACTCCTCCACCAACCCATCCAGAAACAGGTTGACCATTTTTTAGGTAGATAATGGTTGGTGTTCCAGGGATACCGACTGTTTTAAACAAGAACTCTTTAGCCTCATCATCTGCACTATCTGTATCGTAATACTCCAACTGACCAGCAATTAGCTGATTAAATTCCTTCAAGTCTGGTGAAAATTGACGGCAATAATAACAGGTCCCACGACCGAAATACAAGGTGTGTTCCAAACCGTCAGCCGTAAAAGCTGTATGAACATTGTCAATAGTTACCTTCTTAAAATCAGCGACATTTGTAGCATACTCCTCGATGGTCACTTCTGCAAGTTCTTCACCGGTTGTAGCTTCGCCTGTCTGATCAGGTGTTGTTTGGCTAGATGGCTGTTCTGTCACCAGAGAAGGACTATGTTCTTCTAATGAGTTAGTTTCAGAACTGTCAGCCAAAACAGGACTAGTAACTAAAGCTGCCAAAGCCACTGTACTGAAAAGTAGTGATTTGAATAGTGTTTTCTTCATGATGAAACTCCTTTATTATTGATGATCTTATTCTATAATTTTCACAAGCAAAATTTCGTAAAATTCCTGAACAGTCATCGAAACGTCCTGAATGGGAAGTGTTAACCTTTGTGAGCAATAAATCTAACGCTCACAAATACTCTAACCATATAATCAACCCACTTAAAAACATGTACCGCCTACTTAATAACAATGCCATGAGAATCTAGGCTATGGCACTGCAAATGAAAAAATCACACAGCTTCCTTCTTGACGGTAATTAAAGCATCCTAAGGGGAAAAATAGCAGAACATAAAAATCACACTGATTCTAGTTTATCAGTGTGATCAACTTATGACTTACTTTTAAAATGAGATTAGTAATTCCAAAATATATAAGACCAGAGCTATTATGTACTGACCCCAAAAAGTTAGACAAAAAATATTAGTGAAAGGATTTAGTTCTGTACTGAACAGGACTAAGTCCTTTTAGTTTTGCTTTAATGCGTTTATTGTTGTAGTAAAAAATATAATCAGTGATAGCTTGCTCTAGTTGGTCCAGTGACTTGAAATTCTTCTCAAATCCGTAAAACATTTCTGTTTTCAAAATGCCAAAAAAGGACTCCATCATGCCATTATCCGTGCTAGTTCCCTTGCGAGACATGGACGTACGTATGCCTTTACTGGCAAGAAAACGATGATAAGCTTCATGTTGGTATTGCCAACCTTGGTCGCTATGGAGAATGGTATTTGGGTAAGTTTCCTCAGGAAAGGCTTTATCAAGCATAGTCTTGACTTGTATGAGGTTGGGAGAACGTGACAAGGCAAAAGCAATAATTTCGCTATTATAGCCATCCAGAACAGGTGATAGATAGAGTTTTTCAGAACAAATTGGCAGAGTGAACTCAGTCACATCTGTATAGCACTTCTCAAAAGGCTTAGCTCCTTCAAAGATTTTTTCAATGAGATTGGGAGATTTCTTGCCCACATCCCCCTTGTAAGACTTGTATTCTTACGTCGACGAATACGAGCAGTCAATCCTAGCTCCTTCATCAGCCGTTGTACTTTCTTATGATTGACAGAAAATCCACGATTTCTTAACTCAAGGTGAATGCGACGGTAACCATAGTTTCCCTTATGTTCATCGTAAATGGCTTGAATTTCAGCTTTTAACTCCTTATCTTTATCTGGTTTATCCAGTTGCTTGACTTGATAGTAATAAGTAGAAGGAGCTAATTGAGAAATAACCAGCAGTATATCTAGTCGGAATCCTTCTGCGACCATCTCTCTAACTGTTTGAGCCTTTCTTGCTCTCTGGCTTCGTCCCTTAAACGAAGCTCCCTCAACTTTTTTAGGTAAGCCACCTCAGTGCGTAAGCGCTCATTTTCCTCCTGAAGTCGCTCTAACTCCGTCATCTCTTCCCAGGTTTTCTTTGGTTTACGCCCCATCTTTGGTGGCCTCCCTCTTGTTTTCTCAACAATAGTATACCCGTTTTTCTTGTATTGTGCTATCCAGTTTGGAAGAGTTCCACGATTTGGCAGGGCGTAGTCAAGCGAGACGGAGAGGACTGACTGCTTATCAAGAAGTACTTTATCAATCATTTCCTGCTTGAGTTCTGGAGAATAATAGGTATTCTTTCCTTTCTTGACAATGTTTATTCCATACCTATCGATCAGTCGAAGCATATATTGGATAACAGATTCTGCAATATTAAACTGTTTTGACAAGTTCTTGATAGACTGACCACTTTGACGTAGTTCATAGATTTCGATTTTGTCTTCATAGCTCAATTTCATAAAAATAGCACCCCAAAAGTTAGATTTTTTCTGTCTAACTTTTGGGGTGCGGTTCATATTATAGTCAGTATTTTTAAATAATGGTATGTTTTAGAGTCTACTTTAACAATAAACTTTAAGAATATTAAAGAGAGAATTGCAATGCTTAGAAGCAGAAAAATCTTATTTCTAATCTCCAACATAATGAGCAAATACTGAACCCCCAATTTGGGTTTCCTCCTTGAATTTCTTCCAAGACGAAGGTATTTAATTCAATATGTTTATCAAAATTTCATATCAATATCAGCCTCCAAATTTATTTCCTATGTCTGTTTTTTATCATGAGATATCTTTTGTATAACTATTCAACCGTTCAAGATGAATACTTTGCTGTACTTGACTTGATAATTTTTGGGGAGGTTAAAAACATTTAGCATACTTTGAAAATCTACAAATAGACCAAAATCGAATTTCTCAATCAAAAATCCAGTCTAAAAGATAACTGCATAATAGATAGATAAGAGGAGCTACCCCAGCAATGATTAGTTTCTGATTATTCTTTCGAAGACCGATTAATATAACTACAAGGGGAATTATGAATAATAAAAGCGATAAAAGACTTTTATAATCCATTTATGATTGCCTTTCCGCTCCCAACAAGGCATCCTACTCCAGCCGCTGCACCTCCGATAATAGCTCCACCTATACAGTGTCCTACAACTGATCCCCAATTAATTTGACCGCCAGTTACATTTGCTAAGTCAAGTTCATGTAGAACCTCAAAACCATTATACTGCTTCATGATATAAACTCCTTCCTTAGTTAAACTTATTACCAATCATTCCACCCATACATGCAAAGCCTCCTGCAATTGCCCCAACATGAGCTCCGACAAATGCACCTGGAAGTGCTCCAACACCTCCTGCTGGAGCTCCCCACAGAGCTCCACTTCCAGCTCCTGCCAATGCATATCCTCCCATGTCTTTTAAACAATCCTTACCAGAGTATCCACCCTCAACTGTCGAAAGAAGTTCAGCATCTAAAACATCAAATTTACAAATAGTTATTGTATTCATTGTAAATATCTCCTACCTAATATTTTTATTTTGTCGGGTTGCAACCTTGACAAGTCTAGTATAGCACTACTTCAAAAAATAATTTCCCCATTTCTTGAACAGTCATTTAACTTTCCTAAATGGGAAAATTTTACCATTCAAGAAGGGAAAGCGACCGTTCAGGTATGTATTTTTTAGGAAGATCCGAAATATCTTTTTACCATTCAGGACGTTTCGATGACCATTTAAGATTTAGATATTTTTTTCTGTGATTTTTTGTCATAATAGTCTTGTCACTAACAAGAAAGGATTTGACAAATGACAGCTTACAAACGAACTTTTGTTCCTCAAATCGATGCCAGAGACTGTGGTGTGGCTGCTTTAGCCTCTATTGCCAAGTTTTATGGTTCTGATTATTCCCTAGCTCATTTGAGAGAATTGGCCAAAACCAATAAGGAAGGGAACGACCGCTCTTGGTATCGTCAAAGCAGCCAAGGAGATGGGCTTTGAAACTAGAGCCATCCAGGCTGACATGAGCCTCTTTGATATGGATGACGTTCCCTATCCCTTCATCGTTCACGTCAATAAAGAAGGCAAACTGCAACACTACTATGTGGTCTATCACAACAAAAAAGACCACCTCATCATTGGTGATCCTGACCCTACGGTCAAAGTCACCAAGATGACCAAGGAGCGGTTTGCTTCTGAATGGACAGGCGTTGCTATCTTTCTGGCTCCAGAACCCAGCTTTAAGCCTCACAAAGATAAAAAGAACGGCCTGATGAGCTTTCTCCCTCTTATTTTCAGGCAACGTGCGCTTATCTTTTATATCGTCTTGGCTAGCCTTTTGGTGACACTTATCAATATTGGTGGTTCTTACTACCTGCAAGGGATTTTGGATGAATACATTCCTAATCAAATGAAGTCAACCTTGGGGATTATCTCCATCGGCCTGATTATCACCTACATCCTCCAGCAGATGATGAGTTTCTCACGAGATTACCTTTTGACTGTGCTCAGCCAGCGGCTAAGCATTGATGTGATTCTTTCCTATATCCGTCATATCTTTGAACTGCCCATGTCCTTTTTTGCGACACGGCGGACTGGTGAGGTTATCTCTCGCTTTACAGATGCCAATTCAATCATTGATGCCCTGGCATCGACCATTTTGTCACTCTTCCTTGATGTCTCTATTTTAACCATCGTCGGTGGTGTGCTTTTGGTACAAAACACCAACCTCTTCCTGCTCTCCTTGATTTCAGTTCCCATTTACATCATCATTATTTTTGCTTTTATGAAGCCGTTTGAGAAGATGAATAACGATGTGATGCAGAGCAATTCCATGGTCAGCTCTGCCATTATCGAAGACATCAACGGCATTGAAACCATCAAATCCTTGACCAGTGAAGAAAGCCGCTACCAGAAGATTGATAGCGAGTTCGTAGATTACCTGGACAAATCCTTCAAACTCAGTAAATACTCTATCCTGCAAACTACCCTTAAACAGGGAGCTCAGCTCATTCTAAATATTGTCATCTTGTGGTTTGGGGCCCAGCTAGTCATGAACGGACACATTTCAGTTGGACAACTGATCACCTTCAACACCCTTCTATCTTATTTTACCAATCCTTTAGAAAATATTATAAACCTCCAAACCAAGCTCCAGTCTGCCAAGGTGGCTAACAATCGCCTGAATGAAGTCTACCTGGTTGAATCTGAACTCAGTAACAATCAGACCTTAACAGATTCACAGTTCCTGACTGGCGATATTCGCTTTGAAGACCTTTCCTATAAGTACGGTTTCGGACGTGACACCCTATCGGATATCAATCTGACCATCAAACAAGGCGATAAGGTCAGTCTAGTGGGAATTAGCGGCTCAGGAAAAACAACCTTGGCCAAGATGATTGTCAATTTCTTTGAGCCTTACAAGGGTCGAATCACCATCAACAACAATGACCTTAAACTAATTGATAAAAAGACGCTTCGGCAACACATTAACTACCTCCCACAACAAGCTTATATCTTCAGTGGTTCAATCTTAGAAAACTTGACTTTAGGGGCCAATCAACTGATTAGTCAGGAAGATATTATCAGAGCTTGTGAGATCGCTGAAATTCGACAAGACATCGAGCAGATGCCTATGGGCTATCAAACAGAATTGTCTGACGGAGCTGGCTTATCGGGTGGTCAAAAGCAACGGATTGCTTTGGCTAGGGCTCTACTGACTAAAGCCCCTGTTCTTATTCTTGATGAAGCCACTAGCGGCCTTGATGTGCTAACGGAGAAAAAGGTCATTGATAATTTAATGGCCATGGCAGACAAGACCATTATCTTTGTCGCACACCGCCTCAGTATTTCTGAGCGAACCAACCAAGTTATCGTTCTTGACCAAGGGAAGGTCATTGAGACTGGTTCACATCACGAATTGATGACCAAACAAGGTTTCTACCATCATCTATTTAGCAAGTAAGGAGACTAAGCATGAACCCTAATTTGTTCAAAAGTGCTGAATTTTACCAGCGGCGCTACCATAATTTTGCGACACACTTAATTGTCCCCTTGATATTATTAGTCGGCTTTCTTCTAACCTTCTCCCTTTTTGCCCAAAAGGAGGTTACCGTCACATCAAGAGGTGAAATTACTCCGACGACAATCATCGCTTCCATCCAATCCACCAGCAATAACCCTATCACAACCAATAATCTAGCCAATAACAAGCTGGTTAAAAAGAATGAGCTCATCATCCAATACGCTGAAACTATGGAGAGTTCCCAAAAACAAGCCCTTGAAACCCAGCTAGCCACTCTAAATAGACAGAAAACTGGACTTGAAACCCTCAAAGAAAGCCTGTCACAGGGAACGAACCTCTTTACAGGGGAGGACGAATTTGGCTATATCAATACTTTTAACAACTTTATCACCCAGTCACAGGACATCGAACTAGGAATTTCCAAAACCAATGCAGAGGTGAGTAACCAGGCCGCCCTAGCAGGTAATACCATTGCTGCGATTGACACGCAAATCAATCAAATCTATCACCAAATAGCAGAATACGAGGAGCTTCGTCAAGCCATTACCAATAGACAGACCAGTTTATCAGCTGACAATCCACACCAAGCCACCTTAAACAATTTCTTAGCCCAATCCCAACAAGACTCCCAGACAGGATTAACTGATCAATACCTTTCTCAAATCAACCAAAGTATCTCAGGGCTAGAATCATCCATAGCTAGTCTGAACATCCAACGAGCTGGAACTGGCTCTGTTGCAACCTATGATAACAGCTTTGTAACAAAGGTTGAGGTCCTAAGAACACAGTTTTTACAATCGGCCTCTCAGCAGCTGACCACCCTTGAAACGCAAATCACAGAGCTAGTGGCACAGCTAGAGCAAGCATCCGTCCGACTAGAAAACAATACCATTACAGCTCCTGAAACAGGGGTAATCCATCTCAATAGTGAGTTTGAAGGAAAGTCTTTGATTCCAAGCGGTAGTGAAATCGCTCAGATTTACCCCAATATCAATCAAACCAAAGAATTCCTCATTACTTACTACGTGACTTCAGAACATGTCGCCTTACTCAAAGAAAAACAAGACGTGCGCCTGAGCTTAGAAAAAGTTGGCAACCAAAGCATCACTGTTGTTGGAAAAATTAAGTCTATCGATAAAACTGCTACTAAAACTGAGGAGGGGAATCTTTTCAAAGTTACTGCCTTGGCTCAACTATCCGACAAGCATAGCGACGTCATCCAGTACGGTCTCCAGGGTCGAGTCACAAGTATCATTGCCAAGAAGACTTACTTTGATTACTACAAGGATAAAATTTTATCCAACCATGATTAACCATTTAGGAAAGTTAAATGACTGTTCAGGATTTGAATGTCAAAAACCGCCATATTTTGTGTACAATAAATTAAAACTTATATAAAGGAGGTCCTTATATGACCAAGCATCGAACTTCTCTCACTGCATTCACAGAGCTTTCTCCTTCAGAACTTCACCGCATCTCTGGTGGAGATTGGTGGAGTGATTGGATGAAATATTTTCCTAAGTCAAAGCAAGCCATAGACAGCAATAATAAACATAAACTGGGCTAACATCAAAAAATCTGGACCGAGGGATTAAATCCCATGGTCCAACTTTTTTATTTCGATGACAAGTCAATTTCTAGAGATTGGCCAAACAGATAAGATGCACTAGTCGTGTTAAGTGATACGTGTGGGTAACGCTCTAGAATTTTCATGACATTATATAGACCAATACCTCTGCCCTCGCCTTTAGAACTATGACCAAAGGCATAAAGCTCTGAAAGGTCAACTTTTTCTTCCTTGGTGTTATTTTCAATAATAAACATTTGCTTATTATCTACAGATAAGAAAGCAATGGTAATCTTTCCAAAGGTTCCTTTGGTAGCATCTATGGCATTATCACATAGAATCGAAACAATCGTGATAAAGTCCACTAACTTCATTCCTTGCGGTTTAATCGCTTCTGGCACCTCCAAGCTAACGGCTACATGATTATCATTAGCCTGTAAAAATTTGGATGCCAATAAACTTTTTAAGGCAGAATTATCAATATTGACCAAACGCCCAATATCATATTTACTAGCTCGCAACTGTTTATGCGAATCCTTTAACACAGATTGGTAAACATCCTTTATCTGCACCATGTCATTTTCTTCAATTCCCAATCGTAAGGTTGTTAATAAATTTGAATAATCATGCCGGAAGCCCCTAACCTCTCGATAAAGCTCCTCAATTTGGTTACTATAGTCCTCCAAGTTTTTTAGTTGCAGGGCTTGTTGAAAATCAAACTGCTCTTGTATTTTTTCTCGCAAATGTAAATCCAGTTGTTTGATAATTCCCATGAAGATAACAAGATAAGTCACTAGAATAAATTGACGATAAGCCATTGTCGGCAATCCGATGTCATACTCTAAATAAGTCAATGTTTGCATTAAAAGATAGTATGCAAGCATTACCCAATTAGTCATATAGAGGATCCGTTTATCTTCAGCTACAAGATTGTCCGTTCTTAACTTGACAAAATCATATCTTAACCAACCTAAGAAAAATAGAACAGACAATGTAGACAGGAGATTAACGAAAACAAAAGTTGGAGTGTCTTCTATGATACCTGGGGTCTGACCAAATAAGGGGAAAATAAAATAAAGGACCATACGATAGAAAAGATTTTCCAGAATAAAAGGAAATAAACCACAGAAAATCAATAAGGTTTTAGACAGTGGTCTCAAAAACACAATAGCCAACAGTAAACCATACAAAGGGGTGTCAAAATAAGAGAAGAATTGACTTGAAAATAACTGACTTAAAGTCGCGAAAAGGGCTGCAACGGATACTCTGAGCAGAATGACCAAGAGGATTGAACGGATAGAATACTTTAAGCGGTTAACACTAAAAAAGAGAACAATGAGTGAACCCAATGAAACAATGGCTTCAATAATATAGTTTAAAACAGACATCCTTTCTCCTTTATCTATGCAGTCTATCAATAACAGCTAAAGTTGATTCTAGCTTTTGCCTTGAAATAAAACAGGTGGCTCCATTAGGAAAGTAGATCTGTTTTTCATTTCTATCCACTTTAACAACATTCCTCGGATTGATTGCAAACGAACGATGACATTGTACAAGTCGTTTATCTTGTTTCAAAATGTCTGACAAACTTGCTGTGAACTCCATTCGGTCTGTCTTGGTATAAAGGATAACACGATGAGGGCGGGGAGAAGTCTCGATGTAGTACACTTCATTGAATGGGTATTGTACTTGAGCATATTTGGACTTAAAATAGAATGAATCATCCGATACGGCGCTATTGTCCTTATTGTGAGTATGAAGTAAAGCTGCTTCTATTCGCGATTCAAATTCGGTAACTCCAAGCTCTTTGTCAATATAGTCCAAGGCAGATACCTGGTACCTGAAAGATAAGGGCATAAACTCGGAGTGTGTTGTCACAAAAACAATACTAGCATAAGGGTCAATCTCTCTAATTTGTTTAGCGACTTGAAGTCCTTTTAGTTCGTCTTCCTTAATCTCAATATCTAAAAAGAAGAGCTGATGTACTCCTTTTTCTTCTATTGCTTGAAGTAGCTGATGAGGTTTTCCTGAAATTTCAAATTTTTTCGGAACGATGTTGTGCTTTTCTAACAGCTTAGTAATAATCTTCTCAATTCTCGCTTGTTGCATAAAATCATCTTCTATTATAAAGATATTCATGCTACATCCCTCCTTTGTTAATCCACTGATGCAGTATGTCCTGATAACGACGTCTTGAAAAAGTAAGGCAATGTTCTCCTTTTTCTCCAAGAAAAATACGTTTTTCTCGAGAATTGATAACCTTAATTTTTGAACGGTTAACTAGACTAGACCGATGGCATCTAATAAAACATTCTGGATACAATTCCTCTATACTTTGTAGCTTTTGTAAGCAATCATAAATCTCTTTCTCAGTCACAATTTGAATATAATGTGGTTTAGATGGATGCGATATGATATATAGAATATCTGACAGCAGTACTTTCTTTGTTTCATCCTTGACTTTGATAATCATAAAGTTCATAGGCATATCCTCCTATGAACACTATACCATAAGAGCAACATCATATTCTTGTCAAATCCTAAATGGTTATCCAAACGTCTTGAATGGTAAGATTTTACCATTTAGGAAAGTTAGAAGTACATTCAAGAAATAAAGCTAACTGAATCATCAACAGATGATATAATCAAGTTCCAAAACCACTAAAAAGAAAGGATAAGTATGATCAAAATTTTTCCCCATTCCCTACTAAGTATTTTTGTATCATTAGTCATTCAACATTACTTGTTCATCAGTCAACTTCATTCAAAAATCAAACTTTCTTTCTCTTATTATCCTTACAAATCCTATATTCCTACCACCTATTTTATCATAAAATCAAACTTTTTGACATCAGAGCAGGTGACCTTCTTTTTGGAAGACATAAGAAGACATTCTCAACTGGCAAACATTATCCTTATTGGCAGTAACATTGATTATGAGGAGCTTTATCGCAATCATTATCGAGTCTTTGGTGTCATAGATACAACTGAAAACAAATCATTAACTTTTATTCGAGATCAAATTCATTTTTACCTGGACGGTCTCTATGGTTTGAAGAATCAAGAGAGTGATTAAGTGTCTGAAGCAGAACCTCAAGTTTCCTAACCTTATATTCGTAATCATCTATCCATTTCGTCATAGATTTTTGATTTTTTTCTATTTCTTCTTCCACCTGTTCAAGTGTAATTGCCGCAGTCAAATTCATCTTGGCGTAGTCGTATCGTGCCAGTCTTCGATTTTCTGAATCAGAATTGTTAAGGTTGATCAATACTTCAGCCACCTTATTGAGATAAGCAACCTTATCTTGCAAATCCGTAATGGTCAAATCCAGCTTGGCAATTTCGTTGATGAGTTCGTCTTTGACTTCTTGGTAGGACTGGTTGTTGAGGTCTATCTCGATAAGAAGATTGAGCTCTGCGATTTTATCTTTGAGGCTGGTCCTGGTCGGTCGTCTGCGTTTAGGGATATGCTTGCTGTCGTGAGTGAGCTGGCGGATTAACTCCCGTCCTCGCATGTAGCGGTTGAGGTCAGAGTTCTCTTTATTGTAGATAAAAAACTGAGCGGTCTCTCGGATAAAGACATGGTAGAACTTGCCTTGTTCATTATCATGAATATCCAAGTTGCGGTTTGGTATAAAGACCAAGCCGTCTTTTTTGATACCATAATTGATTCCGACAAAGAGACCGTCCTTGACCAACTTGTCAATCTGGTGCTCCGCTAATGCAACTTCAAACACCTGGACCTGGTCTCGTTTTTCTTTGAAATCCTTATAGGCCGCTAAGAGTTCCTCAATTGGGAGCTTATTCTGGTTCTGCTCTTCTTGGTAGGCTTCAAAGTCTGAGACCAGGTTAACCAAGTCATGTTCTGGTGTGATGCCTCTTTTATCAAAATAATCCTCCAAGAACTGAACATCGTAGAGGTGTTTGATGCTGACCTTTTTATTCTTGATAGAAATGGTTCGACCGTCCTCAGTCAAAGTAAAAGTCACATGTTTTTTCTTAGGAGAGATTGTTAGATTTAACTGCTCTGCCATTTCCAAAAGATGAGAGAGGTCACGGGCTCTAGGCAAGAGAAAATCCAGTCGCTGCTCAATAGCTCGTGTCGCAAACCGCTCTCTGAAATAGTCCTCCGTGTAAGGCTGTCGCTTATCCAACTGATTGCCACGAATGACCTGCCTCATGTCTCGGTCGGTCATGAAAAATCTGGCGTGCTTGCGAGAGAAATCTATCTCCACGTTTAGAGCAGGAGCCTCGGCCATAAAGTCCTCAAAGCTCTTACTGTTTTCCAGGAGAAAATAGAGCCGCTGCTTGAGTTCAAACTTGTGATTGGTCTTGCGGTAGGTTTCAAACCGATCATGCGAATAGCGATTGGGCGGAATAATCTTTGCTCCTGCTTCCTTGGCCAAGCGGTCAGAAATCAGGCGAAGATTCCTCTCCTGGGCGTAGTCCCATTTAAGCTTCTTGTCGGAATGGAGGTCAATGGCATTTATTAGGATATGATTATGGATATGGTCCTTGTCTGTGTGTGTCGTGACGATGAAACGAAAGTTGCCTCCTGTTAATTCCTTGATGGTTTCGTAGCCAATGCGATTGATTTCCTCTGGTGTCAGCTTGTCTTCAGGAGAAAATGATTGAATCAAGTGGTGGGCATGGATTTTGGTCTGCTTGAGTTGCTGGCGGTCGTTTCTGGAATCATAGAGCCGATCATTATTGGTCAAGTTTGCCTGATACATCTCCACCAATTCCTCATAGCTGGGAAAGTCCAAGTAATTGCTCATGCCAAAATCAGAGACCAGTTTCAGCTTCTTCGTCTTTTCTGGATTGAGAATATACTTGATGAGGCTCTTACGATACTTGGTGCTATGCACCGCAAAGTGTTTAGTGACGACCATAAAACTCCTTCAGCTGCTGACACTTTATGTTAAAGTCCTTCTCCACTTCCTTGATGAGTTGGCCAATGCCTTGCACCAAAAATCCACGGTCACTTGGTGTTAAGATGTGAGTCTGGTTGACGGTCCGTGCGATTTGATTGAGGTTGTTTCCGATTCGTCTCAACTCAAATACCAAGTCGTCATAGCTACTGGTGTCAATGGTCA
Source organism: Streptococcus thermophilus (assembly GCF_010120595.1). NCBI lineage: Bacteria > Bacillati > Bacillota > Bacilli > Lactobacillales > Streptococcaceae > Streptococcus > Streptococcus thermophilus. Next base: position 556,398 of record NZ_CP038020.1, on the reverse strand, counting down.
GAAAGGTCATGTTGGGATTGAGCAGAACTTTTCTAGCATAAGCAGAGAAATTTTTACAGCCACTCTGACCGATACGGTTGTTCAGGGTTTCCAACTCCTGGTCTGTCAGAAAGACTTTTTTGAGGTTGGTGCGGTAACGATTTTCCATATCTAACCTCCCATGTACTTGTCACGAAAATCTGGGCTAAGTGGGATAGCCTTCTCCACTTCTGCCATCAACTCCTGCACACAGGCCAAGAGAATTCGCAGGTGCTCTGCCGTGACCTGCTGGGTCTGTTCAGCCAAGATAGTCACTTGTAAAATGTCTCGACTGATTTGTTCAATCTTCTGGGACTGCCAGAGGGCAAACCAATCCGTTACTGCCTGCTTCCTCTCAACCAAGTCCATCAGCTTTTGACGGACAAAGGGAGAGAATTGCTCTGCGTGTTCCTGCTTCATCAGCTCCTGAATCTGCTTCAGTTCTCCTGGTGTCAGATTGATTTCCTTACGGATAATACGATAGTGGTCTGTCATCTCGTTATACTCCTTCTCTACTTGCCTCTATCGGGTCAGCCCCGATACCGTATGGGATACGGGTGCTTCCTAAAAGCCTCAACGCTTCGCTTTTCGGCTTTTGCGAGCTCAGATATTGTGTCCACAATATCCAAAAAATCATATCGCCAGCCGACCAAAACCTTTGAGTTTTGACAACCAACGATAAGATAACTTGGTGGCTTCGCCCCCAAACCCCCAGTAGAAAATCAACACTTGATTTTCATATGAGTGATATAAGGATAACAGGGATGATTTGGAAAAGGTATCACAACATGAAAAATGAGGGTAAGAAAAAAGAGAGCTGACGCTCTCGGAAAAGTTATTCTTGATTAATTATAGAAACATTTGGATTGCCAGTTTTAGAAGCACCAATTATCTTAACTTTTAAAGCTTCGTACAAACTAATTCTATTTTCTAGAATATAAGCTAATTCTTGTCCATCCATAAATAAAATTTTAGCATCTTTATTAGAAAAATCTTGTATTACTTCATCTCTAAAACCATTTATTGAAAGAAACAGTCCCCGAGTCGAAGTTAGTTTTGTATCAACTTTTTGTTTTAAAGAAGCAATTTTCGGAGAATTTACTGGATTTTTTTCCCATTTCATTTCAACTAAATAATCGAAACCTTCAAACCTAAAATAGCCATCTAACTGTTGAGTATTTGTGCTATTTCTATACGAATCATGGTAATCAATATCGTTAATTCTGAATAAATTAGCAACAATTTTTTCTAAACGATATCCTCTTTCTTGAGGATTCTCACTTGAAAATAGCGAATAATACTCCGTTTTTAGTTCTTCAATTTTTTGAAGGCGTTGTTGCTTGAGTTGTATTTTCATTTCCTGTTTTGAACGATGATAAGAATTATTAAGTGTCTCGTTAACCTTGTTCTGTTGAGTATCAACTATCAATCGCTTTAATTTTCTTAACGCATCTAATCCTCTATCTCTATCTTGAACTTCATCAGGAATATTTTTCATCTTATAAAATTCAGTTGCTATTCGTCTAATTATCAATCTTCCATTTTCTGTTTTATTAAGTTCATTTATAACATTTTTCGCCCAAATAAACTTCGGTTCCGATTTCGATTTTAATATTAAATCATTAGGAACTCCCGAAGTTTGCATAAATGAAACAACAGTATCTTTATAGTGAAAACATAATCCAAAACATTGAATAATTTGTTGTTGGATTTCAAAAGATATTTTAGTAATTTTTTCTCCTATCTATCAACAATATTACATTTCATTAATTATCTGTGTATAATAACTTGGAAAATCACTCAATTTATCTTCTAGTCTAGCTGATTTCCGTTTGATTTCATTTCTAATTTGATTCTTACTTACAGAATTAATCTCTTGACCAATAACTTGGACCACAATTCTATCTGAAAAACCTAATTCATAGATATTGATTTCTTTTTCCAGAGGTAGCCCATATTTCAGCCTCTTTATTAACATAGTCAATACGTCCAATTCCTCTCCAACTAGTTCTTCAAGAATATTATTAATCGCATTTAAAACCATTGATGTTTCATACCCTAATCCATTATCACAAATTGAGATTATGTCAGACATATCAATTGGTTTTGACTTACCTCTTTTCTCAATACTAATTGATTTTTCAGTACAACTTTCCAATATTTGAAAATAAGAAATACCCTTAATCCAGAGTTGAGAAATATAATTTAGATTTTCTATACTTAATTTTCTCATCGCCTTGTTATTTGAAAGATCTATTATTATCTTAGTTAAAACACCTAATAAATCTTCCTCCTTCTCACAAGAAAGGATAGAAGTTTTATTTTCCTGAACCCATTCATTTAATAACTCAGATTGATATAATCCAATTGAGTTTTTTGCAATTATTTCAGTTTCTACTAAACTGGTAATTATTTTAGATTTTATCAAGATAAATAATTCTTTTATTTTTTCTTGCTCCTCTTCATTACCTAAGAAATATCCAAAAGTATTTTCAGCTAAACTATCAGTCTCCAATTCAGTAGCATACATAGAAGCAATATAATTTTCAATTGCAATTAGGGTATTATCAATCTGATCTATCTTAGAATTAAAATCCTTAAAATAAGGACTGTTCTGTCCTTTTAATTCTGATAAAATATTATTTATTTTTGTTCTGTAGTCTACAGAACTGTCAAATCTCTCTTTAATCAAACTCCAATAATCAAATTTTATAGGTTCGAATCGATAATCAGTGGGAACTACTGATTTAAACTGTATAATACTGAGAATATTGCTTTGACAACCCTCTGTATTAATAGGATTTAACAATGCTTCATAGTTTTGTTTTTTCCACTTATTTTTTGGTGATTTATAAATATTGGGCTCTGTTAAAATTATTGTTCCTTCTGTATATTTTCCAGCCCTTCCTGCTCTACCTATCAAATTCTGAAAATCACGAACTTTTATTGCATCTCCTGCTTGATACACACTTGAGATAATCAAGTATTTAATAGGTAAGTTTACACCTTGTGCTAAGGTTGAAGTACATACTACGTTATTTATTTTACTTTTTGAAAAAGCATACTCTATAGCAATGCGTATCCCCATAGGTATATCTGAATGATGTGAAAAAACTCCTAGCTGACTACTTGTATATTCAACACTATCATATCCTAAATTTTGACCAATTAAATTTCCTATTTTTTCAACTTCAGACCTATCTGAGTTTTTTAAGAAATCAGTTAGATCATAATTCCTATTATTTAAGTCTATAAATCTTCGTAAAACAACATTGACCGTGTCTTTTCTTCCACAAAAAATTCCTACTCCACCATTATTAATTAGCTTAGTCCCATAATAAATACTTATATCATTTGCGTTTGTCAGTTCTGGAAATACTTTTTGTTTGCGTTCTTTTCCAAGCCGCTCTAATTCACTAACACCAACAGTACGTGGAACAAAAAATTCTTCTTCAAATGTAATAGGATCTATGAAATATAATTGCTCATTACTCCCGTTTAAATCACTAAACGCAACTCTTTTCTCTGTTGTTTTAATCGAATTATTAGAAACGATTACTCCATCTTCGTTAAACCACCGATTTATAGCTTCACTATTTGGTATTACAGCAGAAATTAAAATCTTCTGTATTTCTTTTGGGAAAATTTGTTTAACCGTTGACAACAGTAATTCAAAATTGGTTCCACGACTTGGATCATCAAAAAGATGTGCTTCATCAAATATACAAAGTCCTATTTCATCAATAAAACTTTGATGATTTCTCAATAAAAACAATAATTTCTCTGGAGTAAGTATAAAAACTCTTTTATTACCATCATTAAAAATTGAGAAATCCTGTGGAATCTCCGGTAAATCAAAAACTTCACTAACAATCACATTATTCTCATCAACGAAATGTGCATTAATATCTCGATATATTTCTCTACATAATGCTCTAAAAGGTGCAACAATCAATGCATTATCAATTCTATTTGAATAAAATGCTGATCTTAAAGTTAGATTGATTGAGGCTGTTTTACCCGAACTTGTTGGCATCTGAACGATTCCAGATTTACCTGAAAACATTCCTTTCCTTCCTAATTCAATTTGAGATGGCCAAAGCTCCTTTATGCTTCCTGTTGATTGTATATAATCCTGCCATAAAGAAAAATCTAATCCTGAAAATTCAGGTAATAATTTCGTTGATGAACTATCTATTTTTTTACATACAACTGCTAAGAGACAATTTACAATAATTACAGAAAAATCACTTCCATTCCTATATACTTTATCTTGTAAATCTCTATAAATATCTATAGAAAACTCAGTTTTTGATAAAATATAATTTCTATATGATTCCACTAGAGTATTTAACTCACTAGAGTATTTACCTTCTATTGGCGAATGATTCAAAAAGAGTTTATCTGTTATAACGTCAATAAATACTTTTACAAGAGTTATACTCTCTTCTAATAAGTGCATATCATCCGATATGTAGTTAACCATAACTCTCGAACTACCATTATAATCGCCTAGATAATAAGCTGTGGTACCTAGTATTGCAATATAGTCTTGATATTCAGCTGAATTTCCTAATCCTGACACCAGCAATGCATCAAAATATTCAGCAACATTGTGTAATTGATTTTTTAATTGTGAATCAAAACTCTTATGATTGATATAATCTTCAAAATACTTCCTAGCAGTATCTGCAGCAATTGCTAGTGCCCCAAGAAACGATTTTTGAGCATCCTCTGAAATTGGAATATGACTTTCTAAAGGAATATCAAATTCAATCATCTTTGCCTTTGAACGCACTAATTTTGAAAAATATAATGACTTTCTCCCAAATTCTATCATACCTCACTCGCTTTCGAATAAAGTTCTCTAATAAATTTCATTAATTCATCAGAATGAATGACCAATATTCGTAATTTCTGAAAATCTCTGTGTTTTTTTGAAACTACTGTCTTGATAACATCAATATCATATGATTGATTGGAGTAGACTGCAACAGCTCCATAGATTACATTAAATGGTTTATCCGTTATGTTTAAAAATCTTTCTACTACATTTGCTTGATCACTATTAGATTTCTTTAACCTTAAATAGCTGGCTACAATTGAGGTTGAAAATCGTTCAAAATCTTTATCAGAATGATTAATAGCTTCTTGAAGCTTATTTTTCGCTTTAGAGCTACTAGAATCTGATGCCGATGATTTTACTTCAATAACTACGACCTCATCATTCGATACATTCGAAGAATCTTGCTTATATCCTAGAACGTCACTTCCTTGAGTTGAAGTATCTTTATTGACCCTACTATCATAACGAGTCCTAGGAACCACATATTCTTCAATATACTGAAGATAATCAGATACTAATATTTCTCCAAAATCACCTGACATCGTTGAAAGGCCAATACCACTATCCGAGGGTAATTTAAAATTTTCAAGATACTCTTTAGGGGAGATATTCATAAAACCTATCATTTCAGCAAGTTCATCATCAGAACAATAATTTCTTCTGAATTGTTTTGCCCAATCTTCAAAAATTTCTGGGTCATCTTGAATGTCTAAGTGAAGAATCTCAATCTGCTTACCTTCATCAGTAATAATAGGATCTTCTTGAGTTAGATACTTTATATAACTATGCATCTTTTCCATTACTTTTACTCATCTCCCTCATCCGTCCTTCTCCCACCCTCAGCATCTCCTCCTCTATCTTGCTCCATTTTCCAAAGAGGCATTCTTGTAGCACTTCTGCCGCGGAGCCTTCATCAGTTTCAGAATCGTAGATACAAGTTCTATCTCTTTGATAAATCTGAATTTGGTCAAAGAGTTTATCGCTTTCGAGCTCCTTTAGGTTATCAACCAAGTTCTCTACAATCCCATCATGGTGTTTTTTTGGGGTTGCTCTGGCCTGATTGGGATTGATGGCATAAAGTTCTTCGTAACGAATCAAGGTGCTGAGATAAGAAAGCTCTGGTTTGGTGCCAATCACAGCTAAGGAAACTTGGTAGCCTTTAGAACGGAGTAATTGAGCAGTCTTACGAGGAACTTGAGTAGTTCGCAAGGTTCCCTCAATCAGCAAGTGATAACCCTGCGTGCTGAGCTCGTCAACCAGATGTTCTACCATTTTTCCTGCAAATCCCTTGGTATAGTCCACGCTGTCCTTGCCATACTTTTCTTGCAGGGCTAAATAATTGGGATGCTGAGAACGGTAGCTATCACCATCGATGATAATGATATTGCCTTGAAATTCTTTTTGCTTGATACGATGAATAGTCGTCTTACCTGCTCCGCTTTGCCCGCCAAGCAAGATGGCTTTTGGTTGTTCTGGAATCGTTTTGTCTCGGGTTAAAGCCCGAATGGTTCGCTGCAAGGCCTTCTGAAACTCAGCCTCACTAAATTCTTCCAATCTCATTATGCCAGCACCCGATGATGCACCATGTCTAACATCCGCTCAATACCATCTAAATAGCCATTGTAACGCTCTATTTCATCGAAAGTATCGACAAGATAAATTTTCGTGTTAATCAATTCGGCCAAGTCATCACTCATGAGAATCCACGGATTCGATTCATCATCAAAAGCAATATCTTGACTATCTTGGTATCTATAAAGCTTTGATAAAATGGCTGCTCCACGTTCTTTAATGATCTCGATTTTTAAGGTCAATTGGTAATCTTCAACAGGTGTTAGCATCTTGTCCTCCCCGACAATATCAACATAAGAAACATTAAATTTCTGACAAATACAGTCGATGAGTTCTGTTGAAACTTTACTGGTTCCATTTTCATAGCGACTCAGGCTATTGCGGGAAATTCCAACCATTTTCGCAAATTCTGGCTGTGTTAAATCGTGTGTTCGGCGTAGTGATTTTATATTGTCTCCGATCATAGATAAAGACCTCCTCATATTTGCTTTCATTATACCATAAAAACGGATAACGCACCATATTTGGTGCGTTATCCGTTTCAGAATGAAGACAAACATCTCGACTGATGTTTGTCTTTTTCTGTTTATTGGTCTGATAGTCAGTCTTTTTGCCAGAATCGTGGCTATTTGTACAATATAAAAAGGCTTCCCTGCCCTCATTTTTACCAATTTCTTGAGATTTAAACACGCCAAAGTCAGTCCAACCTTATCTTGCATTTTGGACTTGCCTTTCTCTCTTGTATAACGAAGATTGTGGTACTCTTTGGCTGTCCCAAAGAGGCGTTCAATGGTTTCTTTGCGCTTCTGGTAGAGCTCCTTCATACCTTTCCTGTGCCGAATCTCTTCACAGGTTTCTAAAGCCTCTTTCCAAATGTGTCGAGTTACCACTTTCTGCTTGTTCTTGCTTTCTGTACAAATTGATAGAAGTGGACAACTAGCACAGATAGCTGGATCACTCTTATATTCCCGATAACCTTCCCTGATTGTAGTGCGATAGGTTAAGACTTGATTCTCAGGACAGATATAACAGTCATAGTATTCATCGTAAACAAAATCCTTCGAGCGCAGTTTTCCCTTCTTCCCTTTCGGACGAGTGTAAGGAAAAACAGGAGTAATCTCTTGTTCCAGAAGGAAGTGAGCGATACTAGGGGTCTTATAGCCAGAATCGGCAATGAGAAAGCTAGGTTGAAAGGGCTGGAGCTTGGCGAAGAGTGCAGGAAAGGCCTGACTGTCATGGACATTGCCAGCCTCAACGCTATAAGCCAGAGCCCAACCATACTTGTCACAAGCCGCCTGAGCTGTGTAGGCAAATACTTCCTTATGGTCCCCTTTATGAAACCAACCACTTTCTGGGTCGGTTGTAGAAATTTTCTTAGCGACGGGCCCCTCCTCTTTTGCGGGCCCTAGCGGCTTTTTTGCATGCTTTTCTCTATCTCTATTGATTTCAATCTCTAACTGCTCACTCATAAACTTGGCTTGCTTTTCAACTTCACGATTGATGAATTTGCGATTATTCGCCGCAGCTTTGATATGGGTACCGTCAATGAAAATTTCTGTCGGATCTATGAATCCTGCATTGACACAGAGACCTAAGATATGGGTGAAAATGCCTTCAATGACCTGTCTATCTTGGAAACGACGGACATAATTCTTTCCGTAGGTAGTGAAATGAGGCACCTTATCATCCAGTCGAAGACCAAGAAACCAACGATAGGCAGTGTTGACTTCAATTTCCTTAATGGTTTGACGCATGGAGCGAATACCGAAGAGGCATTGAAGGATAGGAATTTTAATGAGCAGAACAGGGTCAAGACTAGGGCGCCCTGTATCATCGCTATAGCTGTCTGCGACTATGTCATAGATAAAGGAGAAGTCAATAGCTTCCTCTATTTGACGAAGGAGATGATCTTGAGGAACAAGGTCATTTAAACTGTAGAAACCAAATTGACCGCGATTGTAGTCTGGGTTTTCTTTGTGTAACATAGCGATTCTCCCGCTGTTTATTAGCTAGTATTCCTATCTCTATTATACTACTTTACATATGAAAAAGCCGTTAGAAATACAATTCTAACGACTTTGTCTTCAATCTGAAACGGATAACGCACCATATTTGGTGCGTTATCCGTTTTTAGGTTTCTTCGATTGCTTAAACTGCTCTATTCGCTTCTCCAACTGCTCAGTATTCAGTTTATTTTTCGCTTCTTGGATTGATTTATCAAGACTTTGTTCCTCATCGGTGATAATGTCACTAGATATTTCCACTCTCTCACTAGACTTGAAACTTGAATCAAAGACCACATCTAGGAGTTGCTCTACTTTAGTTAGTTCACTATCTGACATCTCTGAAAGTCGATGGATCAGTCGTTTAAATCGGTCTTGATTCTGTGTTTTCTTTTGAAAAAATTTCATTATCTTCTCCTTAAATTGTAAAAAGGTAGCCCGAGGACTACCTGATTTATAAATCATCAATGGCTACTGAAATAGCCTGTAACTTTTTATTTTGGATTTTCTTTTCATCAATCAATTGATGAAGTTTTTCAATTTGCGTCTGACAGGCGGAAATATCCTTGTTATTTTGTGCAATGGTATCTGCCAAGTGCTGTTTGTAGTCACTTGTAATATTTACCTTCTTCGGCTGATTTTGTTTAACTTTTGATTCAGGCATCTGTACATCTTTAGATTCTGACTCCTTTTGTTGCTGTTCAAAAGCAGCCACATAATCTACTTCTTCAATTGGTTTTTCATCCTGTTTATGAAAAAGTGCTGCGATTTTAGCTCGTTCTTCATGGGACGATGTTGGTTTCACATCGTCTAGTGGCTGATCAAAATTCCATGTTTTACTCATTCTATATCCTCATTTCTGTAATTTGGTTGTAGTGTAGTTTCTTTACCAAAGGCTTGTTCTAGTGCTTCATGAAATGACAACTGACTAGATTGTTGCCGTTTGATAAATGTACTGTACATAGCTGTTTGTAGTTGGTTACGATAGTTTTCCAATTTCTCCGTCTCACGTGAGACCTTTTCTTCTTGCCTAGCTACTTTTTCAGCCAGACGTTCAATCACACTCATAAGGTGTCCTCCTTGTCACTTTCTAGATTATGATAGCGGACTTGATTTTGTTATCACAATTCCAAAACACACTTTCGTTTTGGTGGAGGATGATTCTTATTGACTTGTGCTTGGGCTGTTTGGATAAAATCACTTATGGATAGTTCACTCTCCTGTTTCACAATATCATTCCAATCTGACTTTGTTTCAAGGCCCTGCAATGGTGGTAAATCTTGAGAAATCGGAAGTCCTTTATCTGACAGTTTCTGACAAAATTCTCTCCCTGCATCATCGTTATCAACAGCCATTGTTATGACGTTTGAATGAGTTTGAAAAAAGGTTGTCGTCTCTTGTATTGCCTGAAGATAATGGCTAAGTCTGATTGGTTTTACTGTATCTAGAAATGACATTTTTCCTTGTTTCTCTGCTGCTAGACGCAAGGTCTGATAAGCAATCACTGAAAGTTTTAAGCCTTCCATTGACACCAAGCGAGTATCTAATAATTGCTTTTGGTGAAGCTGATAATAACTCATCATATCGATAACTGATTCACAAAAAATGAGTCGCTTGGGATTCCCAATATCGAAACTAATACCGACATGGCCATGAGATCCATTCATGATTTTCTTCAAATAACCACGTTTGTGTTTTTCTTCATTTTTGACGAGACCCTGAAGGCTTGCGGCCTGTAATCTACCATTATGGTCATAGCTTTTAAACACTAAAACCGACTCCGCTTGATAAATAGCTTGAGCAAGCAATCCTTGTCTGCCAAAGGTATTAATGGTCTGATCACTTAGACCCCGAATGTCTTTTAAGTAAATACGTGCTTTCTGAAAGGGTTCTTCACGCAAATAATATTGAAACGGTTGATACGTTTCTTCTATCACCTTAGCTTGTTCAAAGCCTCCAGTTTCAAGATAAGATACAGCCTCTTTGAAAGTAACACCTGCTACTAATTGAACAAAGTCTATCACATCCCCTTGTTTATCTCTTGAAAACCATTTAAAAGTATTGGTATCCGCAAAAATCCGAAAGGAATCATGTCTGGGTGTTCATAAATGTGTCCTGATAAACGTCTGAAGGAATAACCCAGACTTTCAGCCACATCTAAAATGGCCTTTTGTTTTACTGCTTTAATTCGTGTCATCTTGTCTCCCTATCAAAAAAAGCAGAAGACTGTCTCCTGCTAGTTGTTCTCGCTAGTCGTTGTTCCTTGAATCGTTGGTATGCTGGAATTAGCACCATTTGTGGCTTCTTCCATGTCCTCCAGTTTCCCATTCCAAATGGTCAACTGATTAACCAGGAGCTTGTCGGAAACTTTGGAGTAGGATAACATAACCGTCTTGGTTTCTGTCTGAGTGGTTCGCTGTTGTTGCTCACTCAAATCAGAAACATAGGTCACTTGATAGGTAACTTCCGCAAGTGCAACATTGCTTTCTGTATTGACAAAGATACTGGCTGATTCGAATCGGTAGTCAAGCATATAATCTTTATATACTTGATTGATCGCTTTATTCTGATTTGCTTCCTCTTCTGAAAATGCCGAGTCCGTCATGTAGGGCTTGATACGAGTGTTATTTTCTCCTAGTTGGACCTTTGTGAAATATTGTGTGAGAAATTCTTTGACAAGCTCATCTGATAGGACTGTCGCTCTTTCCTCCTGCTTTTCCTTTGTCATAAGTTTATTGGCTTCTGCTCGTATTTGGTGCTCAGTTTGTTTTGAAACGGATTGTGAGCTAATCGTATAGCCAATCATGACCATAAAACTGACTGCGATTAAACCTCCTACTCCAATCAGAAATCGAGCTTTCACTTTATTTAACATGGCTTACTCCTTTATTAGTGATAGCCACATCATAACAAGATTATCTTGGAAAATTTATCACAAGCAAAAGGACTACATAATATTCATGTAGCCCTGCTTTTGGCAGTAAACTAGTAATAGCCCTACTAAATCATTACTGTGCTCAGTTTAAAATTAAGTTAATAAATTTGGATCATATAGTGAAATGTATACACTCAAAATTTTAACAAAATAACATTGTATTTAGAACAAAAAATAATAATTAGAATTACATATAAAATTCTTATTTTAGCATCTGAATAACAACTCGACTTAATTCCTCAACTTGTTCGGAATTAATTTCAAATAATCCCTCGACCAATAAAATGCAAAAATTACTATTTTCAAGAGAAACTACAATTTCTGTGCCTGCTTTATTTTCAGGTTTTACAATAGATAATAATAATGATTCATTAACACTGAAAGATTTTTGAGAATATATTAATTCAGAATATTTCCCTTCAGGACTAAATTTAAAAATCGACTGTTCATTTTGAAAAACTCCTCTAAAATCGATTAATTCTAAAAAGCTGTTTTTAAGTTCATAGATACCAATAAATAAAATTAAAGGCAGTGTTCCTTTAATGAGTTCTAAACAATTGGCTCGATGTTTAATTATCGCTTCTTGTACTTTAGCCTCTAAAGTCTTAATTGAATCTGCTAACTTATCACCATAATTCACAAAAATATTGAGATGCTCTGCTAAACAAGTCAAAAATTCAGTATTCTCATTAATTGTTAATATGCACAAGTGTCTCAAATAACTCTCATCAATAAACTTATATCCTTCAGAATCAACATAATTATCTAAACATAAGAAATAACCTTTAAGTTCAGTAATACTGTAGACATCACTATTTAGATGAATAACTTGTTGGAACTCATCCATAAGTTTGAGAAAAGCAATATTGGTTAAATCCAAGTACTTTTGTCGGAGTTTATATAAATCAATGTTCTCTCTTATGTAGATCACCTGTTCTGGAGGAACAACATTTAAATCTGCAAAATTGATATCAATAGTAGATTCAAACGGCTTTTCTACATTAACTTTAATTATTATTGTTAGATAATCAAATGGTGAAAAACCATGAAAATATGGATTCAACACTTTCGATGGGATTCCATCATTTTTTCGCATATTACAATTATAACAAGTTGGGACCAAATTGATAGGGGTAATCGAAAGAAATGGAAACTTACTCTTAGGAAGAATATGGTCCAGTGTGACTTGGCTATACGCAAACGAACAATCGCAAATCGGGCATCGTTTCTCAACTAGCTGTTCCATATATTCTCTGTACTTAAATGATGTTCGTCCACTATAATATTCCGAATAGTAATTTTGAATACTCGAAAAAGTATAATTGTCATCATCTTCAGTTGTTATTCGTAAGTTAGAAAGGTTATCATAACTGTCGTTATATTCTTTTTCATAGTATGATAGCAACGAAACAATAGCATTAAAATTATCTTCATCATCAATGTCTAACATTTCTACAAAATCTACCGATTCATATCTTAATGTATCTAAAATCTCCTTGACAGTGATATCCATTCCCTCAATTTTTCTCATTCGCTAGTTCCTTCTAAAAATAAATTGATCAGTAATCTGGCCTCACTACCAGAAAAATCTAGTAACTTCCTAAGTTCACTTTTACCATTTTCAACAAATTTCAATCTTTCAATTAAATTATAGTACCCTGATTGTTGAAGACCAATATTGAATATCTGATCATTAATTACATTTATATTTTCTCCAAACGTTTTAAAATCAACTGACTTTATCAAGTATTCTCCACGATAGTCACGATAAGCCTGCTTTACACACCTATTAGGAAACTCTTGAAGAGTAATTGGGGAATGTGTGATAATAAAACCTAAACCATTTACTGAACTTACAATATCAGAAATGAGACGAACATATGATTTAACCATCGGAGGATGTAGAAATAACTCAGGTTCATCAATAAATACAACCGTTCTTTCCGTTAATTTCAAAATAAGCTGTGTCATTGTTAATAAAAATATTTTTTGTCCTGAACTAAAATTTTTGATTTTTTGATATGTCTCATCATAGTTTTCATAATCAAATCCACTTGTGATTGAACCGTCGCTCTCAACTTCGTCAGATCTGGTTAAATCATTTTTAAAAATATAAATAAGGTTATATCCCCATTCTTCAAAAGAAATACGTTCTGTTGCTTCTAGCCAAAGTTTAGACTTATCTACACTAAGTTTAATCTTTTGTAAACTTTCCATGATATCATCAGTGATTCTATCGCTAATTTTTGTATTTCCATTTACTTCTCTATCATAATTTAAAAGACCGATATATTCAAACCTTTCTCTCTCCTCTGGATTTAATTCTATTTCAAACTTCTCATCAAATGGGCTGAATGAACAGTACAAAATTTTCTTCATGATATTCGCATCATCTTGTGTGTCAAATTCGCTATTTTCTATTGTAATTTCAGAAGATTTATTGAAAATAGCTTTTGATAATTCTCTGATAAAGCTTGTTTTACCACTCCCATTTCCTCCAATGATACAAAAAACATTATTCGAAACTGATATAGGCAACGACTTATCATCCAGCCTAACAGAAACATTATCCTTTGGTTTTACATCAACTTCAAAAACAGTTTGACTTCCTTTTTTTATTGTAAATTTATAAGCAGAAAGAAAAGATTTATTGATTGTCAATCTATGTAGGTTATTCAATGATTCTTTCCATTCGGATAACGCTTGATCTCTAAAAAATGAACGATCAAACATACCTATTAAATTCTCAGGGTTGTCTTCATTATCAAAGTTATTATCTAATTCATAATCTACTATAGCTTCTTCATATTCATTTTGTAACTCTCTGTATTCTGCTATGAAATTATCGCCTTTATAGACAATATCTCCTGTTAATGTAAACCATCTGTTTAAACCTTCATCCTCTAAGGTGTCTGAAATGAATTGATAATACTCTTTTGATTGTCCAAATAAAAAATATTTACCTTCCTCTTCAATTCGATTTTCTTGAATTCTGCGAAAGTTTTCATCTGTATTTGGATGAATCTTTACAAAATAACTTTTCTCCTCTGAATCTCCATTAAAAATTAATTCTGCTGTTTGTTTGTAACCATAATCATCCCATGTATTATAACGAAAAGAAATCCTAGACAAGAATTCTTCAATATTCATTTTTTTACTCCTAATTTTCACTACTTTTAATAGTATTATATCAAAAAGTTAATTTCGTTCGCTATATCTGTCAGATAAATATCATTACTATAATATTTTTAGATTGAAATTTTTTTATAAATTATAAATATAGTATTTCTCATAAAAAACAAAACTGATATCACTAGAATTCCTACTTTTTAAGGAATAATAATTGTCTTTGTTAGCTAATCTAATCTATTTAAAATATAAGTTGCTAGAATTACTTGCTTTCCCATCAAAATAGGACTACCTAAAATCAGGTAGCCCTATTTTCATGCCATTCTACTTCTCACAACTTTTGTCACAATACCAAGTGCCAGCAGAATATTAAAAACAATAAAAAATCCAGTAAAACTCCAAATACCATTGGTGGCTAAATCTTCTGTATATAGATACCTTTCCGTAAAGAATAGGTTAATTCCATAGATTTCTATAAAGACTAATCCACTGATGAGTCCGATAAGAAATAAAGCACCTGAAACTTTCACAATCTGATAAAGGACAAGTAACATCAATCCTATTACGACGATGATTAAAAGGCTTTGTAGAATTTGATCCAACATCTTACACCTCTTTCTAGGACAAGTACTTACGGTAATAGTTAGCTTGCTCCTGGTCAAGTTCATCTAGTTGGGCAACCAAATCAAGGTATTCTGCCTTCGTCACCTCATCTAAGTTTGGAAAATCATTCTCACGACTTGTGATGATGAGTTCCAGCTGTCCAGTAATTTCACGCTTTGAAAAGCTATAATCAAGAGTTTCATCTTCATACTGTTCCTTTAAAGTTTGGTAGTTCACCCTATCTTCTGGACTTGTATAGCCTTGTGCCAACCATTCTTCAAGTTGATAACGCATTTCTTCTAGTGTTTTGGTCATGGTCTGTTCTCCTTTTGTGATTTCTTGACTTCATTTTACCGCGTTCAAAAATATTTGTCAGCCTTTTTTCTTATATCTCGAGTGCTATTTGTTGCTTCTTTTGGGGTGTTGTATCTTCACTAAACTTGGCCAAAGCTGCATCTATCTCTTCAATCTCTGCTTCTTTTTCAACCAAGGGAGCTAAAACATCATACTTAGCCTTTACAAGCTGATAGTCCTCCTCCTTTGGAAAGACTTTTTCAACTTCTACTTTGGCTACTCGTAGCTTATCTTTTAAATCCTTTACCATCTCTTCTGTCTTTTCTTGGTCATCCAAAATATGGTCAATGGCATTACTAATTCGTTGAATAGTTCCCACGTCTGATTTCAAATCTAAGGTAACAGTATAGTGGTTGTCACCAACAATCATTAAAGAGACAGTCTCTGGCAAGGGCTCACTAGGACCACGTGTTGTCATTTTCAAATCAAATCCTCTAAAGTTGGCCAGAGTCCGAACTTCCTTAGTTTCTGAGCGGTTATAGGTAATGAGTTTACGCAAATAGTCCCCAGCTTCAGCACGATTATCCATTACTTGATTGTCAAATCGCATGACAAAATCTTGCGACTTTGTTGCCAAAGATTGGGCAATATCTTTATCATATTGACTCAACCGTTTTTCCATAATAGGGAGGTGCTTCTCGCTATAGGAAATGGTATGGCGATATACATCTTTTGAGCGATTAAAAGCTCGTTTTTGATTTTCTAAAACTGTCAGTTCATTTTCCAATTCCATTTTGAGCTTAAGATAGGGATTACCAGTGGCTAAAGCCTTAAAGTCAGAAGCAGTCATGGTTTGTTCATCAATGTCTTCAGCTGATCTCACAGGATCTTTTGAGGTCATTATCTGCGTAATATATTTGAGCTTATTCTCCTGTGTCTGCCAGAGGTAATTGTCGAAGCTCCCTTTAGTAATATAGTGATAAATATCTACCTCCTGGTGCATGTTTCCCTGACGAATCAATCTACCATTTCGCTGGACAATATCTGAGGGACGCCATGGAACATCTAAATGGTGAACAGCTTTCATGCGTGATTGCACGTTTAGACCCGTTCCACCTTTTTCAGTCGAAGCCATGAGAATCCGTACTTCTCCGCTATTGACCTTTCTAGACAGTGAGTTTTTCTTTTCATCAGTATTGGCATCATGGACAAAGGCAATTTCTTCTTTTGGAATCCCTCGATCAACCAGCAAAGCTTTCAGTTCGTTGTAGACATCAAACCCTTCTTCCTTACTTTTAGGGGTTCCAATATCAGAGAAAATCATCTGAGTGGCTTTGTCTTCAGCTCCATCACGGTAAATCCACTCGACATTATCGACCACTTGAAGGATTTTCTGATTATCCGATAAAGTATAGGCAGGGTCAATCAACCGCATATCAATAGCTAGTTTTCTGGCTTCTCCTGTGTAGGGTAGGATACTAGCGAGGTAGTCATTGCGACCCCTTTTCCATTATCCCCCCACCGAACCGGACATGATACTTTCGCATCATCCGGCTCTCCAGTAATTTCATTTCATAAACGTGTATTTATTGAACCATTATGTATTGCATGGTGACAATCCCGACAAGTCACCAGCGTTTTTCGACGTCTTGCTGACATGATTTCTTTCCACTTTGGAACTAATTTTCCATTGTGTTTGTTCAAGTCTGCTAATTTTCTGATATGATGTACCTCTATGTTCTCCTCACTTACACATAGCTCACACTTATTTGCGAGTAATCGCTTGATAAGCTCTGTTCGACCACCATAAACTTGATACGGAGCATCTTCTATTACAGCTTTCTTTTTATAAGAAAGTGAAATACCACTCCACGTTGCAACTAGAGGAGGTTTATCTTCTCGAGGCACAACTACCTGTAAACACGGCACCGTTCGGCCATTCGTGCTAGTCGTGGTAGTCTTATATTTAGCTAACATTTTATTAATGGATGACTTATGCTTAAATGCTAATGTTTTAAGGAGTGATGTTTCCATATACCAATAGACTTTTGAGAACCATGACAAATTTTGTGCCAATATATAATATTGAACCAGCCCTCTATATTCTTGTTGGTAAGTTTGAACGATACTAAAGTCATCATCATGCAATAAATTATTACGATGAATAGATTTACCATTTTTCATGTATTGGTGGCATTTGCTTTCAATAACTGATGCAGGTACAAATAATGCGATAACACCATTGACACTTCGTCTTCCTTTGTTATCAATATAATCATTGACACGTTGTGCTTTTATCTCATATCCTAGAAATTTCGCTGATTCTTCAGTCGCATGGGTAATCAAAGTCTTTTCTTGAGAAAGTTCCAAATGTAACTTAATCTTTAAAAAGTCTCCAATTTGCTTCTTTATATCTTTTGCCTCAGCTTTTGAACCTGTAAAGCCTAGAATAAAGTCATCCGCATACCGAACATATCTTAACCTCCGATAGGTAGTATCATAAGTATCAACTGAAGGGAGATTTCTTCTCTCAACAATTAACTGATGAGCTTTTTTATAATCTCCTTTTTCCTGATAGCATTTAATTCTTCTACTCAAACGATTATAGGCTGAGTTTGCTTTCTGCTTGTTACCTCTTGTATATTGAGGTATCAGTTCTTCACCGACCCACTTATCAA
This sequence comes from Streptococcus thermophilus, assembly GCF_010120595.1. NCBI lineage: Bacteria > Bacillati > Bacillota > Bacilli > Lactobacillales > Streptococcaceae > Streptococcus > Streptococcus thermophilus. The sequence goes on along the minus strand of NZ_CP038020.1, from coordinate 538,320 downwards.
ATTGATGTAAATAGATATTAGCTAATAAAGGACTAATAACTCCACCTTGCGGTGTTCCACTAATAGTCTTGTGAAACTTCCAATCATCAAGATATCCTGCCTCAAGCATATTTTTGATAAGCCTAATAAACCGACCATCCTGAATTTGTCTAGACAACATAGTGATTAATACATCGTGGTCAATCGTGTCAAAATAACTAGAGATATCTCCTTCTATGAACCAACGTGTCCCTTTCCAGGTCTGAATTTCTTGTAAAGCTGTATGACACCCTCTTTTTGGTCTAAAACCATGAGAATGTTCACTAAATTGTGGCTCATAATAGGCTTCTAATATCATGCGAATCACTTCCTGAAGAAGTTTATCACTCCATACTGGTATTCCCAAAGGACGGTGTTTTCCATTCTTTTTAGGAATGTACTCTCTCCTAGCTGGTCTCCAATAATAGGTTTCTCGTCTTAATTGTTCAATAATCCTATCTATTTTTTGAATAGACATTCCATCAATCGTTTCCTCTGAAACACCCTTTGTCATTGCTCCATTATTCGGGTATAACTTTGCATAGGCTATCAGATAGAGTTCACGATTAAATAGTAACTTATAAACCCTTTCGAGTGGTTTATCTTGTTTTCCACGTTCATGAATGACCGTTAAAATAGTTTTGGCTGTACGCATCCCACGCACCTAATCCTTTCTAACTAATCGAAATTACCTGTCACCCTTCGCCATGTACAAGGATTTCCCTTGCTCGGACTACTACGGTGACTCCGTTACCATAAGGGTCTCCCCTCTTAGGCAATCCTGCTATTCGTTAAAAATGTACGTTCTAGTAACCCTTAGGTTCCTCACTCATTCCTTTATTCATACTTATCGTATGCTCTTTTACTGTAGAAAGTTATTCGTCCAAAATCACAACAACGAATATACAGTAACATCGGTCTCAGTTACTTTCCGATGGGCGATGCTTTGCACCTAGTCAGAATTGAGGTTCAAGCAGTTTAGCCTTAACCATAGGTTACGGAACTTGCGGCACATCAAAGCGTTGTAACTCGCTCCTTATCCGCTTTACTAACATGCTATTGTCCCCTTTGGGTTTCCCCGCTAGGTTAGTTAGTTGTTCCTATTATTTACTTTCAATAATATCCCTCTGTGAGGGAGATACATTTTTACGCTTAACAGCGCACGATTTTAAGCATGTTATCTCTACTTGGATCAACACTACCTGACTTGATAGCGTCTGAACGCTTTACCAGCTCTTCCAAATAGTATTTCTGAGCTTGCGTTAACTCGCTTTCCACCGCAATAATCTTAGCTTCTGGTACTGGTAAATCAAGCATGTCTGAGGTCTGAATATCGGCAGTTTCCTTGTAGATTCGCATGAGTTCAGGAAGGTTGACAAATTTCTTGAACCGTTTCTTGGGTTGGTACTTATCTCCTGTCGGGGCTAGTTCCATGGAGTTTTCGATATTCCCAAAAGCCCCAACCCAGGAGTCAAAATTGGATACCTGGTATCGCTCTAAAACATCGGGTTGAATGTAATTCATCATGGTGAAAAGTTCACTAATAGAGTTAGAAACTGGTGTTCCTGTCGCAAAAACGACATTTCTATCTCCATGCTCTGCCTGTACTTGTCTCACCTTCATCTCCATATCCACGTTCTTTTTAGAAGTCGTGTTGGTAATCCCTGCGACACTCCCAAGGCCTGTAATGGGTCTGATATTCTTAAAATGGTGAGCCTCGTCCACAAAGAGAAAATCAATGCCAAGGTTTTCAAATTCGATAAAGGTATCTCGCTCCAATTTTTGGAGTTCTTCCAACTGGTGTTCTAATCCCTTAATCGAACGTTCCGCTTCTTTCACCGTATAATCACTGTCACTTCCTAGCTTGATTTCTCGGAGTTGCTCGAGTTTGTCATTGATATAGGCGACCTGTTTTTCACGACTCATCGGAATCTTCTCAAATTGTGAATCCCCAATGACAATGGCATCATAATCCCCTGTAATAATCCGAGACACAAACTGCTTACGTTTGGCTTTGGCAAAGTCCTTCTTAGTGGTCACATAGACTTTCTTGGTTGGGAAGAACTTCATAATTTCTTGACCAAACTGTGCAGTCAAACTAGAAGGAACCACATAGAGAGGTTTATGCACCATCCCTAATTCTTTCAACTTGAAACCAGCTCCAAGCATGGTCAAAGTTTTTCCAGACCCTACCTCGTGGGCTAGTAGAGCACGTTTTTCCTCGACAATTCGTTGAATGGCATTCTTTTGGTGAGGACGTAAGGAGATATTCTGAGCAAGTCCATCAATGGTTAAATGACTACCATCATAGGACTTTGATACCGTACGATTGTAGAGCCTATTATAGGTGTCTTCAATCATTTGTTGAACTTCTGGATACCTTGCTACAAATCCTTGAAAGAGTTCTTGTAGGTGTGTTTCCTTGGCACGCAGGACTGTTGTTTTCTCCACATCTGTCACATTCTTTTTCTTATCCCCTTCCACAACTTGTTTTGTAATGGTTGGTTGATTGGAATTCAGGAGATTTTCAAAGATTTTTCGACCACTATCATAGCGTGAAGCAGGGACACCTAAACTCCTATCCGTTGCGTTGGAATAGGTGTAGGCAAACTTAGATTGGTAAGTGATAACCCCATCAATGGGACTGACTTCAAGGACTGTTGCTACTTCTTGGTCTGACAGTTCATAGGCTTTCCCCATAAAGGTTTCTTGGGCAAATTTTCCGTAAACAGACAAAGGAATCCAGCGTGAACCGATTCGATAATCAATGTCTGCCAAAGTAATACGTGCTGGTTTGATAGCTTCTAGAAGTCCCGCATAATGCGGCCAGTTAAAGTCCTGATTGTCTTGTTTGACGAATAGGTCCACCACTTCTAACTTAGTGACGACATCACCTGACAGAAAGTCTTGGCGAGAAACATAGGACAGCTCCCCATTCAAATACTTCTCAGGATCAGGCATAATGAGGTCGCCTAATTCCTCAATCAAGGTCATCTTCGATTCAACCTGATAGATAGACATCATATAATCGAAATCAACACCTCTTCCGTCAGCCAAGCTCGAATTTAAGGCATCAAGGGCAGTATGTACCTTTTTAACCTCTTTTTCGGGACGCACTAGAGCCTTCTCAAAGGCAAGAGATTTAGTATAGATAACAGACTTTCCACTTGGATCTAGACTTTCATCTTCCAAACTAGCAAGAAGCGAATACTTGTCATCACTATCGAAAAGATTGCGGTTCACAGTACTATTCAAATACCCATAGCGTTTGACAAAGCTATCATAGGTACGATTGAGTTTGCCTAACAAGTGGTTAAAGGTCCCCTTATCATAGTCATAATAGCGTTGAATGGCAATAACTTCTTGGTAGGCATTGCGAATATCGACCATTCCTTTGATTCGTGCCACTTCTTTATCAGACAATGGAGCTTCATAGAAAACTGTCTTTTTATAATATCCCTTAAACTGACCACGTTTTGCTGCATCATCGGTCACATAGACATCCAGAGCAGTGTTATCAGTCACTTCTAAGGCATTAAAGCGATCAATCTGCTTTTGAGAATGCTTGGTGTCCCATGCTTTGAAGTTGCCCTCTTCATCTACATAGTAACTGATTTCTTCCGTCTTGGTTCCGACTCGAATACCTTTGTTATCTCGATAGTAAACTGTAGAACCCTGATAACCAAAACTGTACTGACCTAGATTCTCCCTCATTTCAGCTGGAATGGAGGTATCAATGACTTGTTTGGTCACCACATTTGGATTAATGATAACCTCATTTCTATCAATCTCTCTGGGAGCCTTAACGTGATTTAGAGCTGTTTCAACACTTGCAATCAAGTCATCACTAGCCCCCTTAACAGAAAGTGTTCCTCCGTTAAAATTTCTGACCTCGTAGGTTCCTAGCACTTGGCTATTATATTCTCCATCAAAGTAAGGATTGAGCCAAATGCGACTATCCTTCTCATAGCGAATAGAACCTGAAAAGGCTAAGTCGTCTGCCACATACCCCTTGTCTAAGTGTTTCTGGAAGAATAACATATCCGTTGTGACACTCGTTCCTGCAATGGCCTTAAAGGCAGAATCAGGTAGTCGAACCCCACCAAGAAATTCAGTTGTCTCACGAATATCTTGTAAAATATTTTCTGTTCGCTTATCCATAGTTCCTGTCGAAGAGATAATCGCTACTTGTCCACCATCATGGACCAAATCAAGTGACTTTTTGACAAAGTAGTCATGAATCATGTAAGGCCTATCGTACCTGTTATCCGCAATTCGTATATTGGCAAAAGGCACATTTGAAATCACCAAATCAAAACTATTGTCGTTAAAAGCCACCGTCTCAAAGCCCTTAATTTCAATGTGACTATTGGGATGAAGGTGTTTGGCAATAGCTCCTGTAATAGTATCTAATTCCACACCATATAACTCACTCTTTTCTCTTAAGTGTTTGGGCATAGCCGCAAAGAAATTCCCTGTTCCCATGGAAGGATCTAGGATTTTGCCACCTGTAAAACCATCTCTTTCCAACTTATCCCACATCTGACGGATCAGGGCAGGGTCTGTATAATAGGCTGTCAGAGAGGACTGTTTCATATCCGAATACTCTTTATCTGTGACTAGGCTTTTCAGTTCTTCTCGTTCCTTAGAAAATTTTGGATTATAGTCATCAAAAAATTCATTGGCTAGTCCACCCCAGCCTACATACTTGGCAAGGAGTTCTTGTTCACTTGGTAAAGCATTGCGGTACTCCACTTCTAAATTTTTTACCAACCGAATTGCCGCGATGTTTGTCTCAACCTTATCTCTAGCAGTCTTAGGATAAAAGTCCGTCAAATCTTCTGGAAAATAAAAGTCCGTTACTGGAATCTCTGGAATTGTTTCGACGACTTCCTCTTCAGGAATTTGATTATCTGTTTCTTCAAGATCAGTATCGTTATGACCTTTTTCTGAACCATCTGGTTCCAATAGTCCAACACTCTGAACTGGCTCCTCTTCCAGAAATGAGAATAGGTTTAATTCTTGGTCCGCTTCTTCTAACTCTGTTTGTGGTTCTGCCTTTGGCTGATGAAGTGCCTGACTGACTTCTTCCCAGGTCCTCACATAAAGAACTGGATTTTGTTCAATGATATCCGAAAAGTCATTGACTAACTCAATCCGAATCAAACCGTTCAATCGAGCATCGCTGACCGACACGACCTCAAAGTCCTGTCCCTTATAGGAAACCAACGACCCCAGAGGATAAGTGTCCAATACTCTCTGAACCAGTGGATTTTCCGCAAATTCTTCATCAACCACTACTTTCGTCTCAGCTTTCTCTAGCTTGCTCTTCCAATCTCTGAGGGTTAAATCTGGCTGATTGCGTTTATCTTTTTCAAATTGTTCCGCGTCTTCTCTGCTGAGTTCTTGGTGTAAAAAGGCGTAGGCAACTTGTCGCAACTCTTCAAGGGAAAGCTGGCTACTAAAGAAAAATTCAACCTTTTCAAGACTCAATCCCATTTGGAGTAGTTCTGTCGCAAGGGCTAGTTGAGTTACCGAGGCTTTTGGATAACCACCTAATAAAGCAAGGTCCGCATTTTTTAAACGAAAACGACCTGCCGCATCCAATAAAATACCGACTTGGTCTGATTCAAACTGAGATAGCTCAATCCCTACCTGAGTCAATTTTTCTTGATTGTCTATCCTAATAGCTCGTCCAATTTTTTCTAATTCCTTTTCTTCGACTGTGGTCAGCGTTCGTTTCAGCTCATAGGGACTACCATCAGCTTCTAGATAGGTGAGTAACTCCTCGCCCTCAAAGATTGGTGTCATTTCCATTTCAGTGTCAAAATCACCTCGTTTAAAACTTGGGACTTTGGAACGTTCATTTCGAATTTGGTCAAAATATGTTAGTATCTCAAATTTACGTCGTAAAGATAACTCTTCATAGGCAGGCAGATGACTGGTTTTTCCTGTTTGAACATCTAGTTGAGACAAATCTACATCCAAACTAGCAATAATCAAAGAGCCATCTTCTCTAAAAGATATTGCTTGATGAACACTTGTTTTGTGCTCATCAACAGTTTCTTCATTTTCTAGAACTGTTTCATCAACTCTTGTTTCAAGCTCAGGTTCGTAGGTCAAGAGAAACTGTTCAATATCTCGGCTAATCCGATCCGCTAAATTATTAGCCACACGATACACATTGACCAAATTAGCTCCCCTACTCTTTTGTAAAAGAGAATCTGGTGAAATGGTTTGGTAATGACCATTTGAGTCTAATAGTTGAAAACGAGTGGCCAGATTGAACAAGGCCACTTCTATCACCAAGTCTTTTTCAGACGGCGATAGTTTGTCGAGTTTTTGGAGACCAGTTTGGCCGAAAACTTGTGTATAGGTCAATAGATCATGAGCAGTATCATAAGGACTAGCCTGGACAAAAGCTGAAACATCTGTCTCAAAGTGAAGTACCTGAACAGATCTTTTGATTCCCTGCCTATTGGTCATAAACTGACGAATAAGACTATCCCACTCCTCATCAAAATGCTCTGCTTGGTAATATAAAAATGCCTCAAGCAGGGCTCTATCACGAGGAATGGTGGCTCTCATCATTTGTAGTAAGACTTCTTGATTCATTTTCCCTCCCATTTTAAAAGGGCTGAGAGTTTTTCTCAGCCCTTTGCGTTAATCTAGGACCAAGGCTCGTTGGTCTCTTTCTTGTGGAATACCTTCCATTACAGTTGCCACATAGTGTTGTAAGAAATGACTTTTCTGGTCTAGTAAATCTTTTTGCAAGGCAAGGTGAACCAGATCTCCAAAATAATCCTGACTGGAAATGGCTAAGTCCTGTTGAATCATAGCCTGTAAGGTTTCAAGACCGATTAAGGAATAGTCTTCACTATCCAAAACCTCATACTGTTCCAAGGTGTCTGAGAGACTATTTGAGGACATTAAATCCATAATAAAACTAGAGCCTTCACCTGTTCGGTACAACTTTTCCAGAATGTCAGTCATATCTGCCTGTACTTCATCCTGATAACTATCAACTTTAACTCGTAGCCCATCACTAATCAAGGATAGGTCATCATCGTCCATATAATCTTGATAAACCTGATTGAGGATTGTTCTATCAGAAATACTTAATTCCAAAGAGAGAAAGGCCTTGATAAACTCTTGGTAATCGGACTTCTCCATTTCAGATAAAGCCTCTTTTATGGTGTCAAAGTTCCAAGTCATCGTACAACTCCTTTTGTGGGACTAGTGGTGAATGTCCAGATTGTAGCTCCTCTAAATCAGCTTGACCATCACCATCTGTGTCAACAGACTGCGGATCGATTCCCAAAGCTAGTTCCTGACCATCTGTCAAACCATCTTGGTCTGAATCCTTTTCATAAATAGTTTTTGGATTCATCTACTTCTCCTCCTTTTTCTTCAGTCCATAAGCCGTACCAAGTAGAATACCAGCTCCAATCAAGCCCAAAAGGGATTCCTGTTCCCCTGTATTTGGCAAAATGCTTGCTGGAACAGGCGGTTCAATAGTCTCAATTGGTGGTTGAGGTGGTGTGGGTTTATTTGGACTTGGTTCTTCAGGTTGAGGTGTATGTGTTACAACTGTATTTGAGCTAATGACATAGCCATTCACTGTGTGAAGGTAGGTATTCTCCACCTGACCAGTCGCAATCCGTTTCATTTGAAGGTAAACATCTGCCTGAAAGGCTGAATCATCGGAGATAATCTCTAAGAAGGATTTATCAAATGAAATTGACACTAGGCCATTTTCTGTATCCACTTGTTGCAAGGTATATTTCGTGACTTCTGTCCCCTCTTTTAAGACAGAACCGTCTTTGAGGATGACATCCGTCATCAGATAACTGCGATAAACACCATTATACTCATCATGCTTTTCATCATAGTTATCTTCAAAACCATATTCAAATAAATCAGTCGCACGATTGCTTGGAATCAATGCTCCAACCAAGCGATAGTTAAAGGTTTGATGCAAGGCCACTTCTTTCCCGTCAAGGCTCTCATCTTTATGAGACAAGTCAATCACCACATCTTTTTGTGGGTCTAGTTTGGGAACATTATTGACCACTGTTTCCGTGACATAGGCCAAGCCAAAATCAATCTGATAGGCTGTATTTTCATACTGACCACCTGTTTTGGTCAACTCATTTTTAACAGTCATCGGAAGCGTGACAACTAAGGTTTGACCAGTCTTCACATAAGTCTCATAAAAGTTTTTGGGATCATCGCTACTAAGGACCTGAATGGCTCCTTTAGGTGTAAACTGACGTTTAGCCATGGCATCTTGGACGACTTTCGGAGCTTCTGACAAACTAGCGTAGGTGCTGACAGAGATACCAGATACACGATTGCCATCCTTATCCAAAACTTGAATGCCATCAGGATTTAGGGTAAGGGCTTCTTCTGGGTAATCGTCTACCATGTAAAATCCCTTGGCAAGAACATCATCCGTCACGACCATTTCCTTATATTGACTGTAATCCAAGACAATTTTGTAATAATTGACCGTATTCGGAAGAACAGTCTTTCCATCAATTGAAATACCTTCTTGATTGGTATTAGACTTATGTGGAGTTACTTTAGGGACAAAATTGGTCACCGTGTTGGTTTCATAGGCTTGCCCAAAGTCCACCTGATAAGCCACGTTTTCATAAGACTTCCCTGAATTAATCATGGTTTCCAAAATCGTCATCGGAGTGACAATAGTAATATTCTCCCCCTTGGTCACATAAGATTCATAAAAGTCTTGTGGGTCTTCAGGCATGAAAACTTGAAAAGCTCCTTTAGGCTGAATTTTTTGTTTCGAAAGGGCTGCTTGTAGCGTTTTAGGAGCTTCTGATAATTGAGAATAAGCCTTTACGGTGATTCCTGAAACTGTTTTGCCATCAGATGTGATAAACTGAATAGCTGCTTCATCCGGCAATAAAGCTTCTTCTGGATAATCATCCACAAAGTAAAAACCTTGTACAATCTGAGAGTTGTCTGCTTTAATCCCTCGGTATTGGTCCAAGTCCCATGAGAGAGTATAGTGATTTTGAGTTCCCACTAGCATGGGCTTCCCGTTGATATCCACTTTATCCTTGTTTAGGTTTTGTTTCTTGGGTTCTGGAGAAACAAGGGTGTTGGTCACTTCTTTGGTCTCATAGCCATTGCCGAAATCCACTTGGTAGGCCTTGTTTGTATAGGTCTTAGTTTGACCATAGAGACTATTTTTAACCGTCATTTTGGTCAAAAGAGCTAAAGAAGTTCCTGTTTGAACATACTGGTCATAAAAGGCTTGGTTGTCATCCGGCAAAAAGACTTGAAAGGCACCTGTCGGTGTAATCTTAGCATGAGCTAATTTATATTGAAGGTCTTTAGGAGCTTCATTTAGTGAAGCATAGTTTTTAACCGTTATTCCTGATACCTTCTGACCGTCAAGGGTTGTAACAGCCGTGCCATTTTCCACCACATCGAGCACTTCCTCTGGGTAATCGTCCACAAAGAAGAAGCCACGTGCAATTGTCTCTTTAGCAGAACGATCCCCCTTATACTGGTCCAAATCCCAAATCAATCGGTAGTGGTTGGTTGTGCCAAGGGCTACGACCGTGTCATTAATGAGGATACCATCCGCATTTTCATTGTTTTTATCTGGTGTAATGAGTGTGGTTGTCTCCCCATCACCTGGTGTACGAACCGTTACAACATTTGAAGTGACTGTGTAAGCATTGGTTGTGCCCTTGTTCAAAAGGAGTTTGTAACTATTGGAATAGGTTGCCCCATCATTTTGAACAGAACCATAGAGTTTTGGAGCGGTCAGTTGATAAACCTTGGTTAAATCTTTATTTACCTCCTGCAACAAGTTTTCCTTTGCGGTTAAGGTCACAAAATTCTTAGTCTCATCAAAGCTAAGGACATAGTTTCCATTCTCTTTTTGTGTTGTTTCCTTATCAAACAAATAACCTGCAGGCAAATAGTCTTCAAAAATGAGATTAGTCGTTTGAGCACGATTGGGCGATAAGGCATCAACTGTTAGGGGATAAATCACCGTTGAATCTTTTGCGACAGTTTTCTCATGAAGATTAGCTTGGTCACTATTGACCACTTCTTTCATAATCTCTGGAGTTGTCGTCAAACGGTACGCATGATAATGGACAGTGGGTACTTGTGGTGGCGTTGGAAGTTCTTTTGGAATAGGTTTGACAGGTAAGGTTACCTTGGTCAAAGTTAGACTAGGCTGCACCACTTCTTCCAAAGGCTTTGGCGTAAAGGTTACAGGCTTTTCTGGTGTAAATGTTTTAGGAGTAAAGACATCTGGTGTTACCGTAATAGGTTCTGGAATGGGTTCAAGTTCCACCGTTACATGAGGTTTGGGACTATACGGTGTTACTGTACGTGCAACTGGTAGGGTATTTAAGGCGAACCAGTATGACAAGCCAACATTCTGTGGCATATCGCCTTGCCCAAAGGTGACTGTATAGGTATTGCCTGATGTGACCGTTGAGACAATAGCTCCTTTATAAGCATAACGACTTGATGTGGTATCCCATTCCTCAGGCAAATTCAAATCACTTGCACGGTTGGAACCCAAAGAACGTGCTAGACCTTCATTAGTCACTTGAACGGTTGAACCATTAATCGGCACAAATTTCCCAGACGAATCTTTAACATATTCTAGACCAATGTCATTATGATTGAGGGAAGAATGCGTGAAGACACCTGGCTTTTCTTTGGAGAAGGTAACTTGTGAACCGTCTTCCAAGAAATACTTGGCAACTACACGAAACTCCATCTTGTCTGTTCGCCAATCACCGTTTCCGTCATTTCGGTAGGCAATGAAGCCTTCGGTAGGATCATTTGGCACAACCAATTTCACGGCATCGGTTCCAGCAGGTGATACAAGGTTGGTAATATCGTAAGTCACTCGACTAATCTTTTTACCATCAAATCGTGCATTTTGAAGATTTTGATAGTTAAAACTAAGGGTCTCACCTGTTTTGAAGCTATCATAGACAAAGTATCCTGTTGAATCCAATATTCTTGAGTAGCCACCCAGCATGGCATCGCCAGTTGAAATGATTTGATTAGGATTTCGGGTAATGGCTCCATGTTGTGCTTGTGGCTCACCGTTATTGAGATTGAGGGCTTGAGCAAGGGCTTCAGAAATATAACCTTCTTCACCTTTCGAAATCTCGGCCAAGTCACGTTGATAGCGTTCCATTTCTTTGGCATTATAGGCATCAATCGCTTCATTCTCTTTTCTGGCTGCGGCTTCTTTATCTTGATTGCGTTTTGTAATGGCTTCAATCTCAGCTGCTCGATCTGAAACTAATTGTTGTTTCTCCTGATTAGCTTGATCTACTGCGGCTTGACCTGCACGGTTTTCAGCATCAACAGCTGCTTGACCAGCCTGATTACGCCTTTCAATAGCTTCATTATCTGCCTTTGCCTTAGCAAGTCCAGCTTCATTTTCTTTTTGAATGGCCTGATTTTTTGCAACAATATCATCTGCCTTGGTTTTCTTTGTTAGATAATCCGCTACAGCTTGTTCGTTTGTTGTTTGAATGGTTTCAACAGCCTTGCCATAGTTTGTATAGTCAAGTACAGATGTCCCATTTCCTGATGAAACTACTTGTTCTTTCACTGTCACATCAGCATCTGCATACCGAGTTTTTAGGTCATTGACTTTAGAATCAACCCAAGCATTTGTCTCTTTACCAGTTTGGTTGGCCCCTTCGTAGGCCTGTGACAGCTCCTTATTTTCCTGTTCGATGCGAGCTTTTTCATCCACATAAGCTGCTTTGTCAGCTTTGTAGGTTTCAGTAACTTCATTAATAGCCTCAACCTGTTTTTGGACATCTGCTTCTGCTTTTAAAATTTGTTGGTTGGTTTCTGCCGTAGAAGTTGTATTTCCTAAATCCATTGGGCTATCTTCAACCGTAGAAACACCTTCAGCCTTTGCCTCTTCAACTGCTTGTGTTACCGTATCATGTGGTACGGTGACTGCAATTGCACCGTTAGATTGTCCAGTTAACGCTAAACTTTCAGTTTGTTCAGATACAGGGTTTGGCTGTGCTTCTGGTAAATTCGTGGCTGGATTTTCCGTTCGTTGAATAGTGGTGTCAACTGATGTTGTAACTTCATCAGCATGTGCAACCGTTCCTCCCCAAGCAACAACAGCCGTCACCATGGTTCCAAGGGCAACGGAACATAGAGTGCGATATTTTTTACTCTTGCGAAAGACGTGTTTCTCGCCTTTTTCCTGATTGACAAGAAAGTGATGATTACATGTTTTGGTCATAAATAGTCCTTCTTTTCTTTTTTATGTAGCAACAAACTGTCACTCTTTATTAGATACGAGAGCGTTATGCGAGCATGACAAAAATAGGAGTTTTGACGAAGAACTTTCCGTTCTAGGAAAAACTCTCTTTTTTGTACAGCTCGTAGCCCAAGTTCAATACCATCATAAAAAAAAAGGCTTGATTTTGTTATCACAATAAATTGAGGGAAAAGAAGGTGTTGCTTTTGCACTACAAATATTGTAAAATTGTAGTGTAAAAGCAACATTAAAAGGAGTAAGCATGTCAAAAAAAGAGATTCTATTTGAATTTATAGAAAACCACAATGGCATTATCACCTATAAAGATTGTAAAGCTCTAAAGATTCCAACAATATATTTGACAAGACTTGAAAAAGAAGGGATTCTATACCGCGTCGAAAAAGGAATTTTCCTAACCCAGAATGGAGACTACGACGAATACTACTTCTTTCAGTACCGTTATCCCAAGGCTATTTTCTCTTATATCTCAGCGCTTTACCTGCAACAATTTACAGATGAAATTCCTCAATATTTTGACGTAACCATTCCTAGAGGCTACCGTTTTAATACTCCTCCAGCAAATCTGAACATTCATTCCGTTTCTAAGGAATATAGCGAACTAGGAATTACACTTGTAAAAACCCCTATGGGAAACGAGGTAAGAGTGTATGATTTAGAACGTATTATCTGTGATTTTGTGATTCATCGAGAAAAAATAGATACTGAGCTTTTTGTCAAAACACTTCAACATTACGGAAACTATTCTAAAAAAAATCTTACAAAACTCTATGAATATGCGACAAAAATGAACACCTTGGACAAGGTCAAACAAACTCTGGAGGTCCTAGTATGAATAAAGCTAAGCTAACAGCACTCTGTCATAAAATATCAAAGAATACTGGATTAACCTTTAATTCCGTGATGACCTATTACTTTCTTGAAGTGATTTTGAAAAAATTAAGTCAGAGTACCTATTCAAATCACTATATATTCAAAGGAGGATTCCTACTGTCAAATGTTATCGGAGTTGAATCTCGTAGCACGGTTGATATTGATTTTTTGTTCCATCAAATAACACTTTCAGAAGATACTGTGAAGCAGCAACTCAAAGAAATTTTAGCAGATTCCGAAGAAGGTATATCTTTTGTGATTCAATCAATTACAGCTATTAAAGAAAGCGATGACTATGGTGGCTATCGAGCAACAATTTCGTGCCAACTTGAGAATATTAAACAAGTTATCCATTTGGATATTGCGACAGGTGATGTTGTAACTCCTCAGCCGATTACATACGACTATAAAGCTATTTTTGATGAAGACAATTTTCCAATCATTGCTTATACAATTGAAACAATTCTAGCTGAAAAACTTCAAACCATCTATTCACGTAACTTCTTGAACAGTAGAAGCAAAGATTTTTACGATGTTTATATTCTTTCAAAACTGAAAAAAGAAGACATTGACTTCATTCAGTTGAAAAATGCCTGTCAGAGAACATTTTCATATCGCGAAACAGAACTCGATTTTGTAAAGATTATTGAACTACTCGAGAGGTTCAAATCTGATCCTATTCAGAATAAACAATGGCAAAATTATTCGAAAAAATATAGCTATACAAAAGGGATTTCACTTGCAGATGTTCTTGATGAGATGATTAGTCTTATTACAATTATTATTTCTACAGACTTTGATTAAAACATTTATCTGCCCCACTAGGTAATCGTGACAAAAAAATAAAAAAGATATACTAACATTTATTCATTTTGTTAGCATATCATTTTTTATTTCGTCGTATAAGCAAAACTCAAGCTACTATCAACTCCAGATAATTTACGGAAGGTGTAGTTGGGATTGCCATTATAGTTGGTTTCTGAAATAAGGAATGAGCCATCTGGGTAGACTTTCTCCACAAAAGCCACATGTCCGTATTCTGCTGGTGTGCCATGTCCTCCTCCCGCAAATGAAAGTATAGCTCCTGCTTGCGGACTTGTCCCTGTCTCTCCACCGAGACTTGCGGCTGTTCGTACCCAATCTTGGCCATTGCCCATGGTACTGATAATTGGAATCTTCTCACCATTTTTACCTTTGAGTTTTAGACCCAGTTGGTTAATACGGGCTGCGACTCCCCAAGTACATTGGCCGTAAGCATATCCCATACCGTCACCACCTCCTGGAATAGAGTTTTCAAAGAGGTCTCCTCGTACAGCTTCTAAAGATTTTGGATCACTTTGTGCTGTCCCACCGTTAGGTTGACTAAAGCCTTTTTCAATTTGGTAATACCACTCACTTGCTCTTGTCTGGCGTTCAAGTAGTTTATCACCACTATTTCCTTCCCAGTAAATGAGAAAGAGTTGGGCAAGACTAGCTGGACTACCTGTATTTTTGAAGAAGTCCTTTAACCAGTTGGTGTAATAAGGACTATCCCCATGCAACATGAAATCCAGTTGTAACCCTAAGTCATACCACTTTTGATGTTTTCCTTTGGCATATTCCAACAATAAAGTATGTCTGCGTGAACCATCCGCGGTATCTGTCCATTGGCCTAAACCTAAACCACGTTTGAGAATATTTGGGTAACGTCCATTGTATATAGTTGAACCATTAAGTGAGAGCCAACCCTCATCATCCCACGAACTGTCTGTCGCACCAATAGGGGGAGAAAGATAGTCGCCTTCAGCTCGTTTTGGATTAATGGAAGATTCTGCCGACCAATTTCCCAGAATGGCTGCGATAGCTTGATTGGTCGCACCTTTGCTTTTAAGATAGTCATAAATTGCCTTGGCTCTCTCAAACTCATCGCCGCCAAACTGACCGATAGTTGGAAGAATGGTGGTCTGAACCTGAATCACTTTTGGAAAGTAGAAAGCTGGATTGACATAGACCAACTTATCCGTGTCATCATCAACTTTTTGATAGGTGACTTTTAGACCCGTTCCATCCTTGGTCTCACCAATAATGTCTCCTGCCAAGACTTGTTGATTTTCACTCACTCGGCCTGAATGAATGCCAAACAAGGTTAGTTTAGTCTTATTCACTCCCTTACCAGATGTCAAAACAACGTTCTCTCCATCAAGAGATGCCTTGCTATCCATCGGAGCCACAATGACTTGACCTTCTCTTGCTTCTAAGATGATATGGTGATGAAGCGTTGGTTTCTCATCAATGACCTCATAACCATATCGGTAGGTCATGTTTAAGCTATCCTCATCGGTCTGTCCCTGAAAGGGATTGTCCAATTCTTGAAGGGCTAGATAGTTGCCTTCTTCGGTCAACTCCTTTAGTTCTTCTTGGTCCTCATCAGACAGCTTGTAAGCAGGTTCCTTATACAAGTCAGACATGGATTTAATAGAATCTCCACCATTTAAGTCCGTCCACACCTGACTGAGAAATGCTTTGTAGGTCGTACCACCCGTTTCCATGAAATCATCAAGCTTGTAATCTTGGTATTGATGATTCATGTAAACCATGACCTCATCAATCTTGGTGTAGTAGGTAATCCCTTTATCGTTGGTTCTTGTATGCTCCGCATCTTCCCACGTCATATGGGTGTAGCTCTTACTCAATTCTATCTCATCTTGTTGAATGACACTGCTACCTGAGACACTCATGAAAAAGCTCATCATCAAAAGGAGTATCAAGAGAATGCCTGAGACAATCCAAGTCAAAGGATTTCCCGCAAGTACAGAAAAGAAAGTCATACTTCCCTTAATGGCTTGGACGATTCCTTTGAAACCTGCGACACTTTGTTTTCTCACATGCTTTAAAAAGGTTTGGTAGCGTCTTCTTGGTTTAAGAGGTTTCTGGCGTGTGAATCCTTTTCCCTTTTTGAAGTTCTGGAATCGTTCCTTTCCATGAGAAAATTTTGTTTTGGTAAACCTCACACCAGTCTGTCCACTTTTTACTGCCACCTTACCTGCTTGATAGGTAAACCTGCCATAGCGTCTGGCTTTCAGGCTAGTATCCTTTAGGGTTCTAAGTCCATCTAAATCATCATCCTGTGATACCAAGTCAAACGATTCAGATGCAGCCAAGCCTAATCCAGCTTTGACTTTGGTAGAGTTTTTCTTAGACTTTTGGACTTTCTTGAGTTGCTTAACCTCACGCTTGGCAGAACTTACGTCTTTTTCTGCACTTAGCCGATCAAATGATTTTTCTTGGTGAAACTGAAAGCGAGACTTCAGGGAAGGATTTTCTTTTTGGAAAGTAAACTTGGGATTAACTACCTGTTGTTTCTCACTTAGTTTCACTTCTGACAGATGTTTTCTTGCCGTCCTCAAACGCTCTTGAGCTTGCGGAAGTCGATAGTTCTTGATTTCCTTTACCCTCAACAGTTTAGGAGAAACATAGGTAATTTCCTTTAGGAACTTCTCTTCTGCTTCCTTTTGGCTACTGAGTAGATTTCCTTTTAACTCTGTTTTCTTTCCCTGAAACAGAGAATTTTTGGCTGATTTTAGAAATCTTCCTTTTTTAGGAACAGTCTGTTTTAAGGTCCTAACTTCTTTCCGATAATGCGTACGGGCTGATTTTAAGTTGCTTCGAAAGTTTTGTCTGGCTTGTTTGACTAGCTTTTTATCCTCTTTCATCTCATGTCCTCATTTTTTCAGGGTCCGTACTCATGATGTCAAAGAGCTTGGTGTGTTGTGGAATCTTATTCTTGAATGGGACAACGGTGGAACCGGCCTTAATTAAGCCTGCCCCTTTTTCAGGATTGACCAAGTATTTCTCTAGTTCCTTAGAAAGTCCAAGCATATGCACCAATTCTTCGCGATCGCTCTTAGCCTGTTTTAAAAGAATCATAAACTCGCTATTAGCAATAATGCGTCTGCCATTGGCATCCAAAAGAAGCGTTTCTACATTCTGAGTAATGCCTGTCGGTATCGCCCCATACTTACGGACACGACTCCAAAGTTTGAAGAAGAAATCAGAGGCATACTTGTCTAATAAGAGAAGCTGCATCTCATCAAAGTATATCCAGGTCTTCTTCCCTAGTTTTTGATTTTTTACCACCCGATTCCAAATTTGGTCAAAGATAACCATGAGGGCAATTTGTTTTAATTCATCGCCTAGCTTTTTGACATTGTAAATCAGGAAATGACTGTCTGTTTTAATATTGGTCCGATGTGAAAATATGTCCAGCGACCCTTCCACATAGAGTTCCATATCCAGTGCCAAGTCCTTAGCTTCCTGTTCAGGTTGTTGAGCTAAGACAAAGACCCATTCGACCAAGGATGGTGTGTCAAAATGCTTATAGGTGAGTCGTGTCACACGGTCAATCAAGGACTTTTCACGACCATCCATTTTGCGGTCCAAGAGCTTTCCAATCCAAGACAAGAGAAATTCGGACTTAACCTTAACCGGATCCTCATCCATATTCTCATCTGATAAATCTAAGACATTTAAGAAGGTGGTAGAATCTGGGGCAATATCGATACTCTCCCCACCAAAGGCTTGACCGATAATGCTGTACTCGTTTTCTGGGTCAACAATAATAATTTCAGTATCGCAATCTGCTTCCTTGAGCTTAGTAGAGATGATTTCATGTTTTGTCGCCATCCCTTTGCCAGCTCCAGAGGTCCCTAAAATCAAACCTGACGGAGTATTTAACTTGCCACGGTCAATACTGATGATATTACTTGAGATTTGATTGATGCCATAAAATTTCCCACCCTTGTCCTGAATATCTACGGAAGTCCAAGGTGCATTCACGGCAATATTTGAAGTCAATAGAGACCGAGAAACACCTTCGAGATAGTTCTTCCCAAATGGCAAGAGACTATTAAAAGCAGCTTCTTGCATGTAGGTCAAATTATCGATAATCATATCATTTGACCCCGCCACTTGCTTGATAATATCAAGAGATTGTTTGAGTTGGTCTTCAGTATCCGCAAGCACTCCAATCAGAAATACCGTATCAAACAGTTTATCTCCTGTTTGGGTCATGGTTTGAAGAAGAGACTCAGCTTCATCGATGTTGTTCTCAAGAACATGGCCGACCTTCTCCAAATAGATGCCTGTCCGAGCCATCTTTTGTTGTTCCCCAATCTTTTGCGATTCCATCAAGGTCTTCTTGGTTCGTAACTTGGTCATGGTTTCAGACTTGGTAGAGCCTTTAGCATGCAGACTAATCATCACTTCCAAATCTGACTGCATCAAGTCTCGAATAAATTTATCCCCTAACTCCATGCCATAGTCACGTACATAAACAATCTGTAATAATCGATCGTCCAATTCAATATGATTCTTGTGTTTAAAGGAAAGGTAGGTTGGGGCAATAAAGTGTTTGGTGGATTGACCTGATAGGGTCAAATCCTTGTAAGAGAACGGTAAATGATTTTCACCTCGTAACATATCCGCAAGGTCATTCACTCGCTCCTCTCCACCAAGCAGACCAAGAGATACATCAATCTCTGAAAAGCCACTTTTGAAATATTCCCCAATCTGTGACAGAGAACGAAAAGCTAGTTTTGGTGTTTGGTCGCTCTTGCCAAATGTAAGAAACTTGACGGCTGAAAAATTGTTCTCACCCGCCTCTAAGTTGGCATCCATCATGCGATTCAATTCATCACGATAAGCATCAAACCCATCTTCCTGCAAGGGATAGAGAATACTCTTACGGAATTTTTCCAGATTGACCTTTTGATTGAAAATAGTCAGTTGGAAATTGGTCTTATCATCCAGTGAATTGATTAAATCGGAATATTTCTCAACAATAGCTCCTTTATCATCTAAGCCAACTGTTTGATAATTAACATCTCCTAAAAGATAGGTTTGTGAGAAATAGCTTGGACTGACCTGCATAAGGCCATTCTGAAAAAGCCCTTGATAGGCTAACGTATTTACGGTAGAAGGTCTGATCTCCTGCTTCTGTATTTTCGTCTTTTGATTTTTGTCATTAGAAGAGGTCTTTGGTTTCATTGAGTGTTTTAATTTTTTCACGTTGGTCTCCTTTTCTTCCAGTAAATGTACGATCTGGTACTGTTAGTTCATAATGAAAACGGTACTTGAGATAGGTTTCAAATGGTAAATCGTTGGGGCGATAGACCCCAAATAACATGAGTGGAATGGTAAAGCTAAAAACAAAACCATAGACAAACCAATCCCCAAATTGCCAATAAAATAGGTTCAAGCCCAATACCAAAATGGTTAGGGCGACAGCTGGAAATACAAAAATAACCTGTCTAGTTGTAAATCCCAGCCATGCCCTGTGTTGAACCTTTGAGATGTCCTTAAAGACACGTGTGTTCATAAATGTTCTCCAATCTAAATAAGCTATAAAAAGAGGAGGCGGGCAATTTACTCCCATCCTCCTACATCCCCAAAATACTTCGGGCGGTCCGTTGACTGCCAACCAAGGCAATGATTAACAATATGGCCTGTACCAAGCCACCAAACATAATGGCGAGTGATTCCATAACTCCAGCTCCATTTGATACGGCAATCTTTCCAGCCGATTCAAACAAGGGGACAAGAGATACAATTAGAAAAATCAAAATACCTTGAATGGCATAGACCATGATGTTTTTAAGGTAACCAATCCCAACACTTCTCCAGTCATCACTAAGGAAGGTCGGAATGGTAACAGGGGCAAAAGGAATCATCAGATAGAGTTGGATAAAGCGAATGGTAATCAAGATATTGACAACCATGATGCTGGCCATTCGTACCAACCAAATGAGAATCGCAAAAAAGCCAATAATCATTTTTCCTACAATCCCAGATCCCTTAATGCCTGAGATGGTATCATAATTAGCACCACCATTCGTGACAAGACTTGCCACTTGTTCAATAACATAAGAGGCAATGGCAATAATGGCTTCCACAATAACCGTCGTATTGGTAATCACGACCGCGACCATGATGTAACTGACAATCATAGGTGCCATGGCTTCAAAGGTCATTGCACCACCTGAGTTTGCGATTTTCTTGGCCATTTTTGAAAATTCGAGTACGAGAACAACCGCAAGAATAGCTACTCCCAAGGGCTGCATAATCCCCTTGGTAATGGCTGTCATGTAAGACCACACCGTCGGATTAAAGTCCGCTAGTGACTTAACCAAGTTGGCGGTTGATTCTAAATCCACTTGAAACCCTTCAAAAAGGCTATCACTAGATACTTTTTCAGAGGCTAGAAATACAAAAGGTGACGTAAAATTCATTATCATGTCATGTGCTGTCCTCCCCTAAATGGTAATCTGAGTCACAAAAGCACCAGCGGCTCCCACCATGACCCCACCAACAATTTCTAGAATAGCATTTCGGACACCTGGTCCACCATCTTTAATATTGGTTGAAAGGTTGATAATGCCCATGACAACAAGAAAAGCTCCTACTGCAATTAAGCCTTTTTGTAATAGAGACATTGCTTGGGAGAACATGGAGCTGGCGTCCACTCCGTAAACAAAGCCTGATAGTTTTTGATTCATATAATTCCTCATTTCTATTAATGTAGTGTCGTTTCTGTGCTTAAATCCCTTATTTTATGGCCTGACAAATCTAACTCTTCCTCAGCGGTTAGGGGATTGATATGATAGTGCCACCAGCGTTCATCAGATTCCTTATCTGCAAGCCATTTCCAATTCTTATGTTTGAGTGGAAAATATTTCTTGGTTCGAAAAACAGGAACCCCTGCAATGCGTACAAGGCACTCATCTCGTTTCATATTTCCGACTTCATCAGCCGTCATCAAGTCACGGGCAATTTTCTGGTGAGAGGTAGAACTTGAACCCGTCTGCCCAAAAGAACGACTGGTACTTCTGACATCAATGGTTTGTTTGCCTAATAGACCACTCATAAATTTAAAAGTTTCCTCGTCATTTCCACCCAAATAGAGGAGGCTGTCACAGTTCCCCAGTATAGTTTTCCAACCCTCTTTTTCCTTATAAAGTCCTTGGAGTTGAGCAATATTTTGCAAGATAGGAACTAAGCTCATGTTTCTAGAGCGAACTGTTGAGGTTTGTTCGGCAAAGTCTGGGATTTCTCCGACATTCGCAAACTCATCCAGATAGCTTCTAACATGAATAGGCAGTTGCCCTTTAAAGTCAACATCAGCCTGTCTGGTCAAAGTGGAGAAAACCGTAGAGAAAAATAAAGCAGATAGGAAACGAAAGGTCGTATCATTGTCTGGAATAACAAGATAAACCATGGTCTTTTGAGTGCCCCACGTTTTCAAGTCCATAGTGTCTCTTTGCGTCAAATCAATCACCGATTGGATATTAAAGAAGGCAAATTTAGCGGTCGTCACAGCAATGACCGAATCCAAGGTCTTGTCCTTGTAGTTCTGAAAATCCGCCCAGTTTCTCATGGTAAAGTTCTCATGACCATATTTCTTAGCATAGTCTTCAAACAGGACTTCAAGAACACTTTTGTCCTGATTGTCTCCCTTTGATAAGAGTTTGATGAGTTTCCCAATCTCAGAAAAGGCTGGATAACGGCCACGCTTACGTCTTACTTCCTGCTCTTGCTTGGAACTTCCTGGAGGATTGTAAAAATCCACCAAATATGAGGCAATAGCTCTCACCAATGTCATGGAAGCCTCGTCCCAAAATGGATCACTACGAGAACCAGACCCACGGGTATTGTTAAAATAGACCGTTAACATGCGGTTCAAATCATTTTCTGTCTCAACATAACGAAAGGGATTAAAACCATCTGAATTGGTCATATTAACCAAATCTAAAACCTTGACCTGATAACCGTTTTCTAAAAAGAGTTTACCTGTCTTCTCAGCCAAATGGTCTTTAGGATCTACGACAATATTGGAACAGTTAAGTTGGATAAGATTGGGCTTCACAAAGCGAAAGGTCTTACCTGCACCAGAACCCCCAATGACAATCAAGTTTTTATTTCGGTCAAACTGGGGTTTCTTCTTTTCCAACAAGGTTAGACGAACATCACGAGCCAAAATCGTGTCATTAAAAGGATTCTTACTGTAAAAGTTCCGCTTTTCCTTACTGGTTCCAAATCGTGCAGAACCGTATTCTTCCCCTTCTCGATAGACCTTCTGTCCTGACGATACATAAAGATAGACTAGTGTCATCGTTAGAACCCAAAGGATAAAGGCAAGAAGAGATTTTTGAGTAAAGGAAAATAGCCATAAAGGATTGAAAACCTGATTTAACCCCTCTCCTAAGAGGTAGGCAAATCGTTCCATAGGTGGGGCATTGGTTAAACTATCATAGAGTAGAGTTAGACGATGGCAGAAATAGCCAAAGGCGAGACCCAAGAGACCAAAGACAAATGCTTTTTGCCTGGAATACATTACAAGGTCACCTCCTTGGTTTTGACTGCCGAAGGTTCTGTCACTCTAATTTTCTCTTTGGCCAGTTCTATCTCTTGATCCAAGGTTTTATCAAAGGTTAAACCTTCTAGCTTCTCTGGATTAGACATCAGTTTCTTCAACAATTCATCCAAGTGATGATCGAGCAAGGTCTTATCCTTGGCATAAAAGTAGAGATAGTCTTTTTGCCAACTAATTGCGATTGGCAGTTTTTCTGACTCCATCAACTCCTTAAATTTCTCCACATCGATTGGCTTATCCAGTATGTCTTTACTAACATCTATCGCTTCAATTGCGTAAGGGCTTTGAAGGAGTTCTTCCAGTTTTTGAACCCCAATCTTATAAGCTGAATCTTGAGCTAAGGCTTGCCTAGCCGACCATTCTAAGAGCTTTAAGAGGGTTCTGACTGTCAATAAACTACTTCTTTCCACGTATTGCATCGCTTGACGTTCTTGTTGTTCAGATGACATGGTGACCTCCTCTTTTTTCGATTCCCTATCAAACATAAGGTGCTTCCATAATACGGAAGCACTCTTGATTTTGGTATCACAAGAAAGTTACGACATAAGCCAAACTATTCCAAAGTAAATGTAAGGCGATTGCCGTCATACAATCAGTTTTCAATCGAACAGCAGCCAAGGTCAAGCCAAGACAGCTATACATGAGCCAACTCCCTAACTGATTGGGTCCATGGGATAGAACAAAGAGAAAACTGGTCACGCCTATTTGTACAAAAGGGAATGTCAATTTTTCCCACAGCAACTGCCTATAAACAATCTCTTCAAGGACACTTGCATTGACCAGAAACAATAAAAAGATAATAGGAGGAACCTGCTTTCCTACTTGTACCAATACTGCTTGATTCCTAGTCTGCACTGAAAATAGGAAACTGATGAAGACTGCAAAAGCAACCATAGCCACAAAGCCAAGAAGCAACCAACTTAGGCGTTTTTGCAATGTCATATTTTTTCCTTGAACAGTTTTATGACGGGCAATCTCTAAGCAAGTAACACTTAATAGGATCAATTGTAGCAAGACTATACCCTCTATTGTTAGATACTCTTTCAGGTATATACTCACCAGAAGACCGTTAAGCTGTATGGCTAGATAAAACACCACTATCCTTATCATTGTCACCTCTTGAATAAATCTTCATAATCAATGTCTAAGACTAAAACGATTCGCTCAACCCATCTTGTTTGTGGCATCAGACGATTGGATTTGTAATGTCGCAGTTTTTGATAGAGGCGATTAAACTCACTGGGATAGACATATTGACCTTTGAATACTTTGCGAGCTAGTTCTGCCCAAGTGATTTCTCTTTCTGAGAGTATAATTTCTAAATTATCCCAAAATCGTTCATTCATCTTCACACCTACCCTATCACTTGTTTCATCAGACTGGCCTGAAACAGCTCTTCTTTTACTTGTCTGGGAAGAAAGGTACGCACTTCGTCTAGCCCAATAGCTGGATAGACATGATTCTGACAAACAATGAGTGGCAACCGAAGATTCTGGTCTGGCTTTTGGAGAATAAGCTGAATCATCTCATTCAAACTTATCGAATATTGACGCTTAAAGCGAAGAAATCGTGGCGACAATAACTCAAAACAATCCATTGTTTTGGCAAAGAGTGACAGTAAGATTTCACGGTTTACATCACACGCTTTTATACAACGATAAGTCACACCATAGGTCGTCAAAATGGTTAGTAAATCTTGATTTGTATTGGCATTATTTCCTAGATATACCTCAAGCATAGGCACCTCCTTATAGGGTTAGGCTATTTTCAACTGTTGGTTCAGGAGTTGAGAAATAGCGACTCATATCAATGGGCATCCGTCCTTCACCAAAGCACTTGACCGTCACTAAAGTTGTTAAAATGCCATCCTTTCCTCTAGCAGAATAATTTTCACCAAAGGCACGAAAGGCCAGGTGATTGTCTTTCGTCAGTAGTGTATCTACACCATTTTTAATATCCCCAGTTTCCATAAAATCCGAAATCCGATGAAGATTGGATTCGTAGAATAGGGGATCATTCATCTCTTTGTGGTAATCATCTTCAAAAGTCACCTCAAAGTCACAATCAAAATTGGGGAGTGATAGAATTTTTTCCAGTAACTGAATGGTTTCAGCTTGGTGAATACGTTCTTCTAATTCAGTACAATCTAGGATACTTTTCTTATGTAGTAGGTTCATGTTTTTCTTCCTCTTCCGTTCTTCTAAATTCTCTGGCAATGGCTTCAATAACTGTGACAGTCACGCTATTGCCGGCCTGTTTGTATAGTTGGCTCTTACTAGAAACACCCTCTGCTCTTTCATAAGCCCAGTCAGGAAAGCCTTGAAGTCTGAAACACTCTCTTGGTGTCAGTCGTCTTATTCTCAGGCGATAAAGTTTCCCCTCTAAGACAATGCCTGTGACTTCATACCACTTATCCTGTCGATATTCCAGAGCAGCAACCACCACTCCCATATTGTCTGAAGTCGTCAGAGTATTGGATATTCCCTTTCCCACTCGTCCCCTACGTTTGGTTGAGTCTGGATAAGCCAGATTGACAGAGTCTCCAAGAGTTGCCTTTGCGTACCCTGTTTTTGTGGCTTCCTTGATTTTCAGAAATGGCAGCTCCTCCCTAAGTAAAATCTTTGGCACCTTGTCTCCACCTTGCATGGTGGTCAAAGTCGGTGACAAGCCAGATATGTCAAATACTCTTCCAGTCTGGTCAAAGCTTGTCGGCAGATTTCCTGCGACAACAACCCCGTGTCTGTCTTGACTGGTCAAAGTAAACATAGGGTCTTGATTGTCCTTAATTCGACGACCATGTTGCCGTTTTTCTAGTCTATCTGGTGTTAAAACTGGAATGGCGATTTTAGCTCCCTCTCCTTTACCTCTTGTTAGTGTAGGAGCAAGTCCACTCGTCAGATAGACTTCACCATTCAAACCACGTTTAGAGGGATTGATATTTCCTAGCCTTTCAAGATGAGCTGAGCTGTTTTCTCTTCTGAGAGGAAATATGAATCTGGAACGGTATCTTCTAGAATGTCCGATAATAAAGACCCGCTCTCTGTTTTGCGGGACTTGGAAGTCCTTACTGTTAAGCACCTGCCATTCGACATCATACCCCAATTCATCCAACGTGGAGAGGATTGTGGCGAACGTCCGTCCCTCGTCGTGATTGAGTAGGCCTTTGACGTTTTCCAAAAATAGAAAACGTGGTTGGATTTGTTTGGCCGCTCGAGCAATCTCAAAAAAGAGAGTCCCTCTAGTATCTTCAAATCCCAATCGTCTGCCTGCGAGTGAAAATGCTTGGCAAGGAAATCCCCCGCAGATGATGTCCACTTGCCCTCTAAATTGTCTAAAGTCATGGTCTGTGACCTCTTTAATGTCATGGTATTCCATTTCCCCTTCTGTGTTAAACATAGCTTTATAAGATGTTCTAGCGAATTTATCAATTTCACAAAAGCCCAGGCATTTATGACCCTGTGATTCCATCCCTAGCCTAAAACCGCCTATCCCAGCAAATAAATCTAAAAATTTCATTTTTCCTCTCTTTCCAACTAAAAAAGAGCCTTACACTTGTAAAACTCTTGCTTATATATCATCATCCATTTCTGGTGCACGGATGATTTCAAAAATCAAAATGACGATAGAAATCAGATAGATTCCACCTAGTATCCACCAAATCAACTTAATCACCTCCCTTTACTTCTTGTCGTCTCAGTTGCTTGGTCCACTCTGACAGCACTCCATTAAATACGTATTCAGCTATTACTTCCGCTGACCGAGCAAATCGCATATGTTCCAAAGCATACTGATAACGGTCACTAAAATAGAGCATGGCATAGTCACTAGCCGACTGAGATAGACCTGTCTGTCTTAACTGGTCATGAACCAAACCCCAAATATAGTCTCGATCGTACTTGGTCACGCCATCGACTTTTGAAGTAAAGTTCTCTTCTTGTTTCTCATCTACTAGCTGCCTCTCCTCCTCGTCCTCAATAAGGAAATCACTCCCTTTAGTTTCACTATATTTAGTCTCACTTCCTTCAGTCTCACTAGGGGCTGAATTTAAGACCGGCCCCGTCTTTCTTTGAGACCCCCCTAGTGTTTTTTTAACACTAGCCCCGTCAGTATGTAAGACTGGGCTAGTTTCATGTTCTAATTCCCCCAAGTAAATTTTATTTGCCATACGACCTTTTTCACTAGAGGACTGTTGGACTTCATCAATTAAGCCATAGTCACGTAAAGTTTTCTTGATAGAGAGTAATTTTGACTTTGAACAGCCTAAAAGTGCCATCAGATTTGAATTGGAATAAATCAAGTAAATAGCCCCATCCTCATCAATCCAACCTTTACTCAAAGACAACTCCAACCGATCCTTTAAAACCGCGTAGGCTACCTTAACTTCCAGCTTCATATCCTTATAACGTTCACTCTCAAACAAGACTTTTGGGAGTTTATAATAACGCTCTGATGTCTGATACTGATTAGCGGTAATACGTTTCATGATTATCCCTCCAAGACTAAAAGTCCAACATTTCCGAATTCATCAAATCGGATTAAACCAACTT
The DNA here is from genome assembly GCF_010120595.1 of Streptococcus thermophilus. Classification (NCBI taxonomy): domain Bacteria; kingdom Bacillati; phylum Bacillota; class Bacilli; order Lactobacillales; family Streptococcaceae; genus Streptococcus; species Streptococcus thermophilus. The sequence continues at coordinate 511,154 of NZ_CP038020.1, read as the reverse complement.
GTTTCATTTCATCAATTAGCTGAGTTGCTTTCTCAATATCAACTCCTAAAATAGCCATGAGATGACACATCACGATTTGGTGTGATGATTGTTCCTTCTTTTTCATGAATTCCTCCTGAAAATAAAAAAACGAGAACACTATTAAAAATGTCCTCGCTTGTGCGATATGATATTATAAATAAAAAATAAATTTTTCCTCCTTAATGACAGATTGTAGAACACTCAAATCCTTGATTTGACAGCGTTTTAAGCACCTGTCATTATTATGACACCATCCCCACCTGGTAATTCCCACATATTTGGCCAAGGAATATCTGTCTTATTATCTCTAAGAACGACCAGAATACTTTTCTCTACGAGTAAGGCAACCTTAACACCTGTAAAATCTAACTGATCCTTTAGATAAGCATCCATCCCTTTTCACTCCCTTTAATACCTTGGATAAGCAAAAAACACCTTCTCTTCAAGTTGAGCTTTCCCTTTTTCGAAAGCTTCTTTGTCCCAAACCAAACCGAATTCCTCAGGTCCATCATCAGATAGAAAATCCATCAAGTCACTCAACCCTTCCGTTGCCACCTCATTTAATGTTTCTGCAAAATAAGCTAAAAACTCACGAGACAGACCTTTTTTAGGTTCATATGGGATTGTTACTAGGTAATCCTCCTCATCAAATCTCGATTTTGCTGGATTGTAAAAGAGCACGTAATCTTCAAAAATAACATCTTCATCAGACACTTCACCCTTATCATCAATAGTCTCCACATTACCACTGTTTTGCGCTTCTAGGATGAACGTCACCTCCACAGCGTGATTCTTTTTATCCCAGTCCATCGCAAAATCATAATCCAGGTGCTTATCTAATTCTTCTTCTAATACTGACAAAAAGCCAAACTCAGCCATTTGTTTTCCTCACTCTTTCTTATTATTCCCTTTATTTTAGCATAAAAGAAGCCAATAAAAAACAGAGTAGGCTATTCCACTCTGTTCTAGTTCATTATTTAGCATTTTCAACCGCTGCTGTTACAAAAGCACTGTAAAGTTCTTCAGCATGGTTTGGACGGCTATGGTATTCTGGGTGGTATTGCGCTGCAACAAAGAATTTCTTATCTGGGAGTTCTACGACTTCCATCAAACGATTATCTGGTGACACGCCTGAGAATACAAAGCCCTCAGCCTCGAACTGCTCACGGAACTTAGTATTAAATTCATAACGGTGACGGTGACGACGTTGTACTACCTCTTGGTTGCCGTAAGCGGCTGCTGCCTTAGAACCTGGTTTCAACTTACATGGGTAAAGACCAAGACGAAGAGTACCACCCATATCTTCAATATCAATTTGATCACGCATAATATCAATAATTGGGTATTGAGTTTCTGGATCAAGCTCAGCTGAGTTAGCGCCATCCAAGTGAAGAACGTGGCGAGCAAATTCAATACATGTCAATTGCATACCGAGGCAGACACCCAACATCGGCACATCATTTTCACGTGCATAACGAATAGCTTGAATCTTGCCCTCTGTACCACGTTGACCGAAACCACCAGGAACGATGATACCATCAGCATCAGCCAAGCGAGAAGCAACATTTTCAGCAGTCAAATCATTAGCATTAACCCAGTCAATATCAATGGCAGTATCATTTGCCAAACCTGAGTGTTTAAGCGCCTCAACCACTGACAAATAAGCATCGTGAAGCTCCACATATTTCCCAACAAGAGCAATTTTAGTTGTTTTCTTAAGGTTAAGTACCTTATCAACCATAGCAGACCATTCTGTCATATCTGCAGCTGGTGCATTCAGCTTCAAATGATCGCAAACGATTTGATCCATACCCTGAGCCTGCATATTAAGTGGCACTTGATAGATATGTTCCACATCTAGTGATTCAATAACAGCCTCAGGTGCTACATCACAAAACTGAGCCAACTTATTCTTGATTCCTTGCCCAGCAGGTTCCTCTGTACGAATAACCAACATATTGGGTTGAATACCTAAACCACGCAATTCCTTAACAGAGTGTTGCGTTGGTTTTGTCTTCATTTCCCCAGCAGCCTTCAAGTATGGAAGAAGCGTTGTGTGGATATACATAACATTGTCAGAGCCCACATCAGCCTTCATTTGACGAAGAGCTTCTAAGAATGGAAGACTTTCAATATCACCAACAGTCCCACCAACTTCAGTGATAACAACATCTGAATCAGTCGTTGTCGCCGCACGCTTAATCTTGTCTTTCAAAGCATCTGTGATATGCGGAATTACCTGAACAGTCGCACCTAAGTACTCCCCTTTACGTTCTTTACGTAAAACTTCACTATAAATCTTACCAGTAGTAACGTTAGAGTATTTGTTAAGGTTAATATCGATAAAACGTTCGTAGTGGCCAAGGTCAAGGTCCGTTTCAGCACCATCATCAGTGACATAAACTTCACCATGTTGGTAAGGACTCATCGTTCCTGGATCAATATTGATGTAAGGGTCAAATTTTTGAATGGTAACCTTAAGTCCACGATTCTTAAGCAAACGTCCAAGACTCGCAGCTACAATCCCTTTACCAATTGAAGATACCACACCACCAGTGACGAAAATATATTTTGTCATGTTAACTCCTTATAAAATAATACAAAACAATGAAAAAAGCAGATTGATTACCGTATTCGATAATCAAAATTGTCCTTTACCAGTATACAACATGAGTGCTATTTAGTAACTCAATAGCAACAAAACCAGTAGATGACTGAAAACAAAAATGACCCCAAGAGTTTTACTCTGGGAGCCTTAATCATGGCCTCTTTAAAAGAGGTGCCCGATAATTAGTCTAAACTATCCAAAACCATTTGTCAATGAAAACTTAGTCATTTGTCTCATCTTCATAGTCATCATCGTCATCTTCTTCAGACAACTCAACATCATCTAAATCGTCATCTGGAATAATTTCATTCAACTCAGAATCATAAGATTCCACCTCGGCTTTCTCATCATCTTCGTTATCGTTGTCATATTCAAGAATAGCAGAAGAAGGTGTAAAGTTCTCGTCTTCTGGATCATCATCATTATAGTCGATGGCATCTTCATCACCATCCATGAAGGCATTAACTTTCTTGTTTTTACGTTTTGGTGCATTTTCATCAATATCTTCCAATGTGATAACCTCTTCATCGATTTCATCAATAGCATACCATGAACGCAAGCCCCATTTGTTATCACCTAGTGGAATGAAACTTCCATCCGTATTCAAATCTGAATAAAAGAATGGCAAAGCACTACGGATATCGGCATCCGATTTTTCTAAGTAATTTTGAATTTCATTGACTAAATCGTTGAAATACATTTCTTTATCACGACCACGTGTTTCTAAGATAGCACGGGCCACTTCAATCATTGATAATTCACTTTTTTCTTGTCCAGCAAATACGTCTAGTTCCAAAGCGGTTCTCCTTCATTATTACTCAAGCTAATTCCTACTAGAAAATAACCCAGCAATCAAATTTCGCTACCCTCTATTTTACGCTAAAAAGAGTCAATAGTCAAAGTATTTATAGAATAAAAAATCAAGTCTCAACAGAAACTTGATTTTAGGTATATTATTTAACTTTTGCTGAACTTGTAATAACTTCAACAGCTTTCTTCATAGCAATATCATGTTTAAGCATTTCAGGTGAAAGAAGTTCAGAAACTTGTGATACTTCCATATTGTACTCAGCTGCAAGGTCATTGATTTCTTTTTGGATTTCTTCGTCTGTAGCGTCAAATCCTTCCGCAGCAGCAACAGCTTCGATAACAAGGTTAGTTTTCACACGTTTATCAGAATCAGCTTCATATTGTTTACGAAGATCCTCTTGGGTTGTACCAGTAATTTGGAAGTACATTTCAGGAGAAATACCTTGACGTTGCAAGTTACCCATGAATTCGTTCATAGCACGGTGAACTTCATTTTCAACCATTTCTGCTGGCAATTCAACGATTTCAGCGTTTTCAACAGCCAAATCAAGTGCAGCACCTTCAACAGCATCATCAAATGCAATTTCTTTAGCTGCTTCAAGTTCTTTACGATATTTAGCTTTCAACTCATCAAGAGTGTCAACTTCGTCATCAAGGTCTTTAGCCAACTCATCATCAAGAGCAGGAACTTCTTTAGCTTTAACTTCGTTAACTTTAGTAACAAATACAGCAGCTTTACCTGCAAGATCAGTAGCTTGATAGTCTTCTGGGAAAGTTACTTTAACTTCTACTTCATCACCAGATTTTGCTCCAACCAATTGGTCTTCGAAACCTGGGATAAATTGACCTGAACCAAGTTCAAGAGAGTGGTTTTCACCTTTACCACCGTCAAATTCAACACCGTCTACCGAACCAACGAAGTCAATAACCACAGTATCTCCATATTCAGCTGCACCGTCTTTAACAATCAATTCAGCCAAGTTTTTACGTTCGTTTTCAAGCTTAGCATCAACTTCTTCGTCAGTAACTTCTTTTGAAACTTCTACTGAAACTTCAAGATCTTTATATGCTCCAAGTTTTACTTCTGGTTTTGTAACAACTTCTGCAGTAAGTGTCCAATCTTGACCTTTTCCAATTGATTTTACATCAATTTTTGGTTGTGCAACAACATCAAGACCAAGTTCAGCAATCGCTGCTTCATAAGCTGCTGGAAGTATTGCATTCAAAGCATCATCGTAAAGAGCTTCTTCACCAAATTTTTGGTTAAATACGGCACGAGGAATGTGTCCTTTACGGAAACCTGGTACGTTCAAATTCTTTTTAACCTTGTTAAACGCTTGATCCAAAGCTGGTTGAATTTTATCCTGACCGATAGTAAATGTCACCACACCACGGTTTGTGGCTGTGTTTTCAAATGATACAGACATGTAGTCATTCTCCTTAAATTTTTTATAGATACAGTTTAGTTTACCATATTTCAAAGCCTTTTGAAAGTTTTTTTCTCCAATTTAATAACAAGAAAAACGTTATAGACTGTTTCTTTTTACAAATTTTGATAAACTAGAGATATGAATATTTTACAAAAATATATACAGCAATTTAATTTCGAAGAAAGCCTAATGCTACTTATTTCGAAAGGAATTAAACTTCTCATTCTCCTCATCATCTTTCTGCTTAGTAAAAAGATTATCAACTTTCTGTTTAAACATACTGTCGGACGTTCACTATCATGGACCATTCAAACATCCGCCCGTAAAAAAACTATTGAACACCTACTGCACAATTGCATGAACTATATCCTTTACTTTTTCCTTGTATACTGGCTTCTAAGTATTTTGGGTGTTCCCGTATCTAGCCTTCTAGCAGGAGCCGGACTTGCCGGTGTTGCTCTTGGTCTAGGAGCTCAAGGATTCCTATCTGACGTCGTTAATGGTTTTTTCATCTTATTAGAAGATCAATTTGAAGTTGGTGATTCTGTTGAGGTAGGAGCCATTACAGGTCTTGTTTCTACTATGGGTATCCGCACTACTCAGATTCGAGACTTTGATGGAACACTTCATTTTATACCTAATCGTAATATCACAATCGTTTCCAATAAATCTCGTGGAGATATGAGAGCTCAAATTGACATCCCAGTCTATACTTCTACCGATATCAATAAAGTAACAAGCATTATCCAACAAGTTAATAAAGACAACATTGAAAATTATCCTGAAATTATTGGGAGTCCAAATATCATCGGATTAACTTCAAAACCTTCCGGACAACTTGTTTTTCGTGTTGACATTTTTACAAAAAATGGACAACAAGTCCATATCTATGCAGAATTCTTAAAACTTTACCATGAAGCTCTAATTAAAGAAAAGGTTGACCTTCCAAGAATTACTGGAAACATAATAGAGGTAAAATAAACAAACTCATCTTATAATGAGAGTCACTAATAAACAAATTAACTGATACGAATAATGTCCATAACTATTGAATAAAACAAACTAGAGAATAATTTCAACTCAGTCTTCTTCATTACATGGATCAAAGTCAACCATCCAAAATCTTAACTCTCGTATCATCTTTTTCCTTCCCCTAAAGCATTCACCACCCAACAATCGATCCAACTTAAGAGAATCTTCCGATGATAACTGCTCACGAAAAGCATTAAGCTGTTCATCATAAGCAAGTCTATCAACCATATCTAGCTCCTTATTGGGAATACAAAAGGCAATATCTGAAATTTCAACATAGCACTGTCTATTAGCTTGACGTTTTACTGACTCCTGCCGCCTCACTTCATCATTAAGTCGATTCCTAAACTTAGTTTTAAAGTAACGACGTAACTTATCATCATCTTTCTCTAAATCAGGAAACTTTTTTAAAAGCTGATACAAAGTCATCATCGCCTCTTGCTCCATGTCAGCTTGATCCCAAAGCTGAATAAAGTATTGCCTAAAAGCCTTAAGTACAATTGGCCTTACCTTTTCATATGCCTTAACAAAAACTTCTTGTTCCATTGAACCTCCAATAATAAATATAAATTTTGTAATTAGATAATTACAGACCTATTATAAAAGAATGTAGAAAAATAAAATAGAGACATATATGTCACTATAAATAACTTGACTAAAACAATTAAATAAGCGAGATAGAGTCAAAACCACCCACGAGAACAGGTGGTTCGTTCTTCAGCTAAAAGGCACCGCTAACGGTAGACGCCTAAAAATCTAACGAATCGTTTCCCTTCATCTCACCTTTTCTCGTTAACCCGACTAACTACTCTCAATATCAACAAAAACCTAAAAACTAAATTTACAATACTCATATTTATACTTTAAATTAGCTTTTCCGAAATGAAGAAACAATTAGTTTATATAATTTACTCACCAACATCTGAATATGATCTGGGCAAGCCTCTGCTTCATGTATTTCAACATAATCGTAAGATTTGACCTATAATTGTTTTGTATTTTCCATAAATGAGCTGCCGTCGATATTTTAGTGCAAACACAATATGATACTGATAACTCCTTATAGTATGTACTAAACTATTATTATCCTGTCTCATAAAGGATTTTCTTTAGTATATCAGTTAGTGATCACGAAAACTTATCTAATATAACACTTTAGAGAGATATTTTTAATATATCGCTAAAAGCTTTTCAGAACCACTAGCACAGCTAGAGGAATTCGAGGCTCTATAATTTCTATAGATGGTAAAACCACTGTAGAGATTATAGAGCTTTTTTAATGTACCCAAAAACTTCTCGTAAGAACTATAATGAAAAGCAACTTAACCATTATTAGGAAGAACTTATGAGACTTATTAAGAATACCACAGAATTGCAGACACTAACATCATTATTTCTCTTGTATTTGAAAAAGATACCTTAATCGAGGTTTAAACAAAACTAGAACACCAACACTCTCGAAAAAAAGTTACACAACGCCTTACTGAAAAGGGTATCATTTGTCCATCTTAAACTTGATCAGTTTACTTTCAAGTAACATAGAAAAGACACATCTAGATATTAGCTTTTCGTCATCAACTACAGTTAACAAATAACACAAAAAAGCGGCTCTATAATTTCTGTAGTGGGTAAAACTACTGTAGAGATTATAGAGCTTTTTGAGTGTACACAAAAAGTCCCATAAGAACTATAATGAAAAGCAACCAAACCATCATTAGGAAGAACTTATGAGACTTATTAAGAATACCACAGAATTAATCGGAATTAAAGACCAAAATATCAAGATTTCACTTGTTTTTGAAACTGACACTCATATCGAGATTCAAGCAAAACTTGATTACCCTGCACCATCATGTCCTCATTGCCATGGAAAGATGATCAAGTACGACTTTCAAAAGCCTTCTAAAATCCCTCTTCTCGAGCAAGCGGGAACGCCAACTCTACTACGTCTGAAAAAACGTCGTTTCCAGTGTAAAAGTTGTAGGAGAGTAAGGGTGGCTGAGACATCTATCGTTGAGAAAAACTGCCAAATCTCCAATCTAGTCCGACAAAAAGTTACACAACTCCTAACTGAGAAAGTGTCACTAACTGATATTGCAAGAAGACTTCGCGTGTCGACGTCCACTGTCTATCGTAAGCTTGATCAGTTTACTTTCAAGGAACATTATGACAAACTCCCTGCTGTTATGTCCTGGGATGAGTTTGGGTTCAAGAAAGGGGAATTGGCTTTTGTAGCGCAGAATTATGAGACAAACGAACTCATAACCATCCTTGATAATCGCCGCCAAACTACTATACGAAACTACTTTTTGAAGTATCCATTGAAAGTCCGACAACAGGTACAGTTTATCACGATGGATATGTCTGGAGCTTATATTCCACTGGCTCGCAAGCTCTTTCCAAACGCAAAAATCGTTCTTGATCGTTTCCACATCATCCAGCACCTTGGACGTGCCTTTTTAAAGACAAGAATTGCAATTATGAACCAGTTCGATAAGAAGTCACTACCCTATCGAGCCTTGAAAAATCACTGGCGACTCTTCCAAAAGGACAGCCGTAAACTATCTCTCAACTCTTTTTATTCAAAGACTTTCCGCCAAACTTTAGCACCACATGAAGTTGTTGTGAAGACACTAGTCTTTTCAAAAGAGCTTACTGACTACTATACACTTTATCAGCTTTTGCTTTTTCACTTTCAGGAGAAGAGAGATGAGTTCTTTGAACTAATAGAGGAAAATAGGAGCAAGGTCAATCATTATTTTCAAACTGTCTTTAGGACTTTTCTTAGACACAAGCAATACATCAAAAACGCACTAGAAACGGACTATTCAAACGCAAAACTTGAAGCGACTAATAAGTTGATCAAAGACATCAAACGCTTGGGCTTCGGTTTAGAAACTTTATCAACTTTAAGAAGCGTGTCTTCATTACTCTGAACATACATAAAAAAAGGACCTATCCGGTCCTCTCTAGATGTTAGCTTTTCATCACCCACTACAGTTGACAAAGAGCCAAAAAAGCTAGACAATGTCTAGCTTAAAAAATTATACTCCGCCAGTAGGACTCGAACCTACGACATCATGATTAACAGTCATGCGCTACTACCAACTGAGCTATGGCGGATAAAGGCTAAGCGACTACCGTATCTAACAGGGGGCAACCCCCAACTACATCAGGCGTACTAGGGCTTAACTTCTGTGTTCGGCATGGGAACAGGTGTATCTCCTAGGCTATCGTCACTTAACTCTGAGTATTCTCAACTCAAAATTGAATATCTATACTGTATCAAGAAACCAAATCGTTGTCAATATATCTCAGTTACTTTCGTTGGATAAGTCCTCGAGCTATTAGTATTAGTCCGCTACATGTGTCACCACACTTCCACTTCTAACCTATCAACCTGATCATCTCTCAGGGCTCTTACTGATATAAAATCATGGGAAATCTCATCTTGAGGTGGGCTTCACACTTAGATGCTTTCAGCGTTTATCCCTTCCCTACATAGCTACCCAGCGATGCTCTTGGCAGAACAACTGGTACACCAGCGGTAAGTCCACTCTGGTCCTCTCGTACTAGGAGCAGATCCTCTCAAATTTCCTACGCCCGCGACGGATAGGGACCGAACTGTCTCACGACGTTCTGAACCCAGCTCGCGTGCCGCTTTAATGGGCGAACAGCCCAACCCTTGGGACCGACTACAGCCCCAGGATGCGACGAGCCGACATCGAGGTGCCAAACCTCCCCGTCGATGTGAACTCTTGGGGGAGATAAGCCTGTTATCCCCAGGGTAGCTTTTATCCGTTGAGCGATGGCCCTTCCATACGGAACCACCGGATCACTAAGCCCGACTTTCGTCCCTGCTCGAGTTGTAGCTCTCGCAGTCAAGCTCCCTTATACCTTTACACTCTGCGAATGATTTCCAACCATTCTGAGGGAACCTTTGGGCGCCTCCGTTACCTTTTAGGAGGCGACCGCCCCAGTCAAACTGCCCGTCAGACACTGTCTCCGATAGGGATAACCTATCTGGGTTAGAGTAGCCATAACACAAGGGTAGTATCCCAACAACGCCTCACTCGAAACTGGCGTCCCGAGGTCATAGGCTCCTACCTATCCTGTACATGTGGTACAGATACTCAATATCAAACTGCAGTAAAGCTCCATGGGGTCTTTCCGTCCTGTCGCGGGTAACCTGCATCTTCACAGGTACTAAAATTTCACCGAGTCTCTCGTTGAGACAGTGCCCAAATCATTACGCCTTTCGTGCGGGTCGGAACTTACCCGACAAGGAATTTCGCTACCTTAGGACCGTTATAGTTACGGCCGCCGTTTACTGGGGCTTCAATTCATGCCTTCGCTTACGCTAAGCACTCCTCTTAACCTTCCAGCACCGGGCAGGCGTCACCCCCTATACATCATCTTACGATTTAGCAGAGAGCTGTGTTTTTGATAAACAGTTGCTTGGGCCTATTCACTGCGGCTGACCATCAGTCAGCGCCCCTTCTCCCGAAGTTACGGGGCCATTTTGCCGAGTTCCTTAACGAGAGTTCTCTCGCTCACCTGAGGCTACTCGCCTCGACTACCTGTGTCGGTTTGCGGTACGGGTAGAGTATAATTAACGCTAGAAGCTTTTCTCGGCAGTGTGACATCACTAACTTCGCTACTAAACTTCGCTCCCCATCACAGCTCAATGTTAAAGATATAAGCATTTGACTCATATCACACCTCACTGCTTGGCCAGACACTTCCAATCGTCTGGTTTAGTTAGCCTACTGCGTCCTTCCATCACTATATACTCTAGTACAGGAATATCAACCTGTTGTCCATCGGATACACCTTTCGGTCTCTCCTTAGGTCCCGACTAACCCAGGGCGGACGAGCCTTCCCCTGGAAACCTTAGTCTTACGGTGGACAGGATTCTCACCTGTCTTTCGCTACTCATACCGGCATTCTCACTTCTATGCGCTCCAGCACTCCTCACGGTACACCTTCTTCGCACATAGAACGCTCTCCTACCATACCTATAAAGGTATCCACAGCTTCGGTAATATGTTTTAGCCCCGGTACATTTTCGGCGCAGGGTCACTCGACTAGTGAGCTATTACGCACTCTTTGAATGAATAGCTGCTTCTAAGCTAACATCCTAGTTGTCTGTGCAACCCCACATCCTTTTCCACTTAACATATATTTTGGGACCTTAGCTGGTGGTCTGGGCTGTTTCCCTTTCGACTACGGATCTTAGCACTCGCAGTCTGACTGCCGATTATATCTCATTGGCATTCGGAGTTTATCTGAGATTGGTAATCCGGGATGGACCCCTCACCCAAACAGTGCTCTACCTCCAAGAGACTTAACATCGACGCTAGCCCTAAAGCTATTTCGGAGAGAACCAGCTATCTCCAAGTTCGTTTGGAATTTCTCCGCTACCCACAAGTCATCCAAGCACTTTTCAACGTGCCCTGGTTCGGTCCTCCAGTGAGTTTTACCTCACCTTCAACCTGCTCATGGGTAGGTCACATGGTTTCGGGTCTACGACATGATACTAATGCGCCCTATTAAGACTCGGTTTCCCTACGGCTCCGTCTCTTCAACTTAACCTCGCATCATATCGTAACTCGCCGGTTCATTCTACAAAAGGCACGCTCTCACCCATTAACGGGCTCGAACTTGTTGTAGGCACACGGTTTCAGGTTCTATTTCACTCCCCTCCCGGGGTGCTTTTCACCTTTCCCTCACGGTACTGGTTCACTATCGGTCACTAAAGAGTATTTAGGGTTGGGAGATGGTCCTCCCAGATTCCGACGAGATTTCTCGTGTCTCGCCGTACTCAGGATACTGCTAGGTATAAAGACTATTTCGAATACGAGGCTATTACTCTCTTTGGCCTACCTTCCCAGGTAGTTCTTCTATAATCTTTAAGTCCACGTTGCAGTCCTACAACCCCGAAGAGTAAACTCTTCGGTTTGCCCTCTTGCCGTTTCGCTCGCCGCTACTAAGGCAATCGCTTTTGCTTTCTCTTCCTACAGCTACTTAGATGTTTCAGTTCACTGCGTCTTCCTCTACATTACCTTAACAGTAATGAGTGACAGGCATTACCTGCCGGGTTCCCCCATTCGGACATCTCTGGATCATTGCTCACTTACAGCTCCCCAAAGCATTTCGTCGTTAGTCACGTCCTTCATCGGCTTCTAGTGCCAAGGCATCCACCGTGCGCCCTTATTAACTTAACCTTATTTTTGGCCTTTCGACCTAACTCATTAAATATTCACAGCGTTTCGGTTTATTTTCTTGTTACTATCTATATGTAATTACTTACATATGGAATTTGATATAGATATTCAATTTTCAATGGACAATACTTGAATCTTTCGATTCAATGGAGCCTAGCGGGATCGAACCGCTGACCTCCTGCGTGCAAAGCAGGCGCTCTCCCAGCTGAGCTAAGGCCCCACAAGACCTCTCAAAACTAAATAAGAAACTCAAGTACATTCCGTTTTTCCTTAGAAAGGAGGTGATCCAGCCGCACCTTCCGATACGGCTACCTTGTTACGACTTCACCCCAATCATCTGTCCCACCTTAGGCGGCTGGCTCCAAAAGGTTACCTCACCGACTTCGGGTGTTACAAACTCTCGTGGTGTGACGGGCGGTGTGTACAAGGCCCGGGAACGTATTCACCGCGGCGTGCTGATCCGCGATTACTAGCGATTCCGACTTCATGTAGGCGAGTTGCAGCCTACAATCCGAACTGAGATTGGCTTTAAGAGATTAGCTCGCCGTCACCGACTCGCAACTCGTTGTACCAACCATTGTAGCACGTGTGTAGCCCAGGTCATAAGGGGCATGATGATTTGACGTCATCCCCACCTTCCTCCGGTTTATTACCGGCAGTCTCGCTAGAGTGCCCAACTGAATGATGGCAACTAACAATAGGGGTTGCGCTCGTTGCGGGACTTAACCCAACATCTCACGACACGAGCTGACGACAACCATGCACCACCTGTCACCGATGTACCGAAGTAACTTTCTATCTCTAGAAATAGCATCGGGATGTCAAGACCTGGTAAGGTTCTTCGCGTTGCTTCGAATTAAACCACATGCTCCACCGCTTGTGCGGGCCCCCGTCAATTCCTTTGAGTTTCAACCTTGCGGTCGTACTCCCCAGGCGGAGTGCTTAATGCGTTAGCTGCGGCACTGAATCCCGGAAAGGATCCAACACCTAGCACTCATCGTTTACGGCGTGGACTACCAGGGTATCTAATCCTGTTCGCTCCCCACGCTTTCGAGCCTCAGCGTCAGTTACAGACCAGAGAGCCGCTTTCGCCACCGGTGTTCCTCCATATATCTACGCATTTCACCGCTACACATGGAATTCCACTCTCCCCTTCTGCACTCAAGTTTGACAGTTTCCAAAGCGAACTATGGTTGAGCCACAGCCTTTAACTTCAGACTTATCAAACCGCCTGCGCTCGCTTTACGCCCAATAAATCCGGACAACGCTCGGGACCTACGTATTACCGCGGCTGCTGGCACGTAGTTAGCCGTCCCTTTCTGGTAAGCTACCGTCACAGTGTGAACTTTCCACTCTCACACCCGTTCTTGACTTACAACAGAGCTTTACGATCCGAAAACCTTCTTCACTCACGCGGCGTTGCTCGGTCAGGGTTGCCCCCATTGCCGAAGATTCCCTACTGCTGCCTCCCGTAGGAGTCTGGGCCGTGTCTCAGTCCCAGTGTGGCCGATCACCCTCTCAGGTCGGCTATGTATCGTCGCCTAGGTGAGCCATTACCTCACCTACTAGCTAATACAACGCAGGTCCATCTTGTAGTGGAGCAATTGCCCCTTTCAAATAAATGACATGTGTCATCCATTGTTATGCGGTATTAGCTATCGTTTCCAATAGTTATCCCCCGCTACAAGGCAGGTTACCTACGCGTTACTCACCCGTTCGCAACTCATCCAAGAAGAGCAAGCTCCTCTCTTCAGCGTTCTACTTGCATGTATTAGGCACGCCGCCAGCGTTCGTCCTGAGCCAGGATCAAACTCTCATTAATACTTTAATAATTGTTCGAGCGTTAACTCATTACCGTCGTCTGACGATTTATTCTTGTAAATTGACAGGTTATAATTCTTCTATCATAACCCTGCACTTGGTTTCTTATTCAGTTCTCAAAGGTCTTTGCCTCTCTTGAGACAACTTCTATATTCTAGCAAAGATAGAATAGCTTGTCAACACTTTTTTTTGAAGTTTTTTTCTCTTCTTCGTGCTGGCCGTCTCTCGCGAAACAGCTTTTTTATATTATCATCCCTTCTTAAACTTGTCAATAGCTTTTTTAAAAGTTTTAGAACCTTTACGAGTTAGAGACAAATCACTTAAGACAACTTTTATATCTTAGCACCCTTTTGGATAGCTGTCAAGAGGCTTATCACAAATCTGTTGTCATTTATTTGATTGAACTCTTTTGAACGCTTGATATAATAGCCAACCAATTACAATGCCTAAACCATTCTGACAAAAATTAGGAACCAACTCTGCGATTGAAGCTCCTGTTCCGTACATAAATACCGAAGAAAGGGCATAGCCACCAACCATTACAACAGTGGCTAGTAGTAGACCTAGGGGACGGTAGCCACCTTTTAGCCCTGCAAAATAGCCTTGTACACCATGAATAAATAGACTTATGAACATCCATTGAGGAGCAGATGATAAGAGATCAATCAAAAAAGCAGATAAACCTCCTACAAGAGCTCCCTCTTTCTTACCAAGGTAGAAGGCTGTGAAGTAAATCCCTGCATCTACCAAAGTCAATAGTCCTGTTGGAGTTGGAATTTTCGCTACAAACCCAAAGGTTACTGATAAAGCCGTTAGAATGGCTAATAACGTTAGTTTTTTTATTTTCTTATTTTGCATATTGAACGACTCCATATTCATTCGACTGTTTAATTGATTCAAAAACAAAGACCTTAGCATTGGCTACAGCTTCCGTTTCTGAAAATCCTTTGACTAATTCACTGGCTATGCTGGAAGCAAATGTACATCCTGCCCCTGTATTATTTTTATCTAGAACAGGTTTCTCAAATATTTTGTATTCTTTTCCATTGTATAGAACATCTAATGCTTTATTACCATCTAGACGGTTGCCACCTTTTACAACGACATTCTTAGCACCCAATTCTTTTAAGCAACTAGCTGCAAGCTTCATATCATCAATAGTATGTATTCTTTTGTCAATAAGAAGTTCTACTTCTGGGAGATTTGGAGTAATGACTGTAACATAAGGGAAGAATTTAACCAATTCATCACGTAGCTGTGAAACCTCAACGTCATGTGTCTCCTTGCAAACTAGAACAGGATCCAATACAATTGGAATTTCTGGACATTTTTTAACAAAGTCTAAGGTTAATTCCGCAATTTCAACATTAGGTAATAAACCAATTTTTATTGCTGAGAAAGGAACATCTTTTAGTGAGTCAAGTTGTTGTTTAAATGCCTTACTATCGATTGGAATAACTTCAAAACCATTCTCAGTCATAGCTGTTAGACAGGTAATAGCTACAAAGCCATTTTGTTTATTAGTTGTAAATGTCGCTAAATCCGCATGAAGCCCGCCACCACTAAAAATATCATTCCCTGAAATCGCTAATACCAATTCATCACTCATATCGTATCTCCTTCAAATATAAACCATTACCTGCTGCGGTTGGTCCCGCAAGATTGCGGTCACGACTTTCCAACACGGTCTTCACTTGCGAAACTGGCATGCGTCCATTTCCAATTTTCAATAATGTTCCAACCATATTTCTAACTTGCTTATAAAGAAAGCCATTCCCAGAAAAAGTAAAGACATAAAACCCAGTTTTCTCATCGATAGATACACTTGCCTGGGTAATTGTACGCACTTTATTTTCTACAGAGGTCCCTGAAGCTGTGAAGCCTGTAAAATCATGTGTGCCAACCAATTCCATAGCAGCCTCTTGCATAAGAGCTAGACTTAGATGGTAGGGATAGTGGACAGCATAATTACGCATCATGGGGTTCTTAGGTCGCCCTGCATCTACTAGGAATTCATAGGTTTTAATATGTTTACTATAACGTGCATGGAATTCCTCCGATACAAGCTCGATACTAACAATGTCAATATCATCTGGACACTGTGTATCTAAACCAAAACGCAGCTTCTCTGGATCCCTCTCCCGAGGTAAATCAAAGTGGATAACTTGTCCATAAGCATGAACACCAGCATCTGTTCGGCCTGCCCCGTGTACAGTTACAGGAGTACCACTATTTAGCCGCAAAAGAGTCTTTTCAATCTCTTCTTGAATAGAACGAGCATTTGGTTGTCTTTGAAAACCTGAAAAAAGTGTTCCATCATAAGAAATTGTCGCTTTATATCTAACCATAAAATTATCATATCAGATTTCTTTAAGGATAAAAAGTATGTCAATCACCAACTGACCCCATACAGCTTCCAAAATAAAGAAAAAGACGCTTTTAGCGTCCTTTCTTTATAAATCCTCCAAAACATCTTTTACTTTGTCAAAAAATCCTTTTTTCTGTGGTGCAACCTTTTCATCACCACTTGCTTTTGCGAATGCAAGGAGAGCTTCTTTTTGAGCATCATTCAGCTTCGTAGGAGTTACAATCTTGACAGTAACGAGTTGATCCCCTTGTGAACCTCCACGAAGACGTGGTGCTCCCTTTCCTTTTAGACGGAAAGTTTTACCTGTTTGAGTACCCGCTGGAATAACCATCTCAACATTACCGTGAACGGTAGGTACTTCAACAGTATCACCAAGAGCTGCTTGGACAAAAGAAATGTTAAGTGTATAGTAAATTGTCGATCCATCACGAGTAAATTTATCGCTTGGATTAACATTGATGACTACAAAGAGGTCTCCATAAGGACCACCGTTGAAACCAGCTTCACCTTGGCCTGCAAGACGGATTTGTTGACCTGTTTCAACACCCGCTGGAATCTTAACAGATACTGTATGGCTTTGTTTTTCACGACCTGTTCCACGACAAGTTGGACAAGGATCCTTGATTTCTTGACCTGTTCCGTGACAGACGTCACAGGTTACTTGACGACGCATCATACCAAGTGGTGTTTGTGTATCAACATTGATAACCCCATGACCATGACAGCGACCACAGGTTACAGGACTTGTCCCAGGTTTAGCACCAGATCCTGAACATGTCTTACACGTCACTTCACGATTGTAGTGAATTTCTTTTTCAGCACCAAAAACAGCCTCTTCGAAACTTAGGTTGACACGATACTGAAGGTCGTCTCCTTGACGAGGAGCATTTGGATTGCGAGTAGCACCGCCACCAAAGAAGCTCGAGAAGATATCCTCAAAACCTCCGAAGCCTGCACCACCATCAAAGCCACCAAAGCTACCTTGGCCACCAAAGCCGTTCGCACCGTCTGGTCCGTATTGGTCATAGGCTGCACGTTTTTGGGCATCACTTAGAGTTTCATAGGCCTCTAGAATCTCTTTATATTTTTCTTCCGCACCCGGTTCTTTATTGATATCTGGGTGGTATTTTTTAGACAGCTTACGATAGGCACGTTTAATTTCGTCTTGAGAGGCATCCTTAGATAACCCAAGACGATCGTAATATTCGGTATTGTTCATAATTTAAGATACAAAGGGCATCTAATGGAGAAAGCCAAAGTAATAGTTTCGAAGATGGACTACTGGTCCCTCAAAACCATCTATCTTTTTGGCTTATTCCTTAGCCCGTGTTCAACGACGAACACTCTTTGATCCTTTCTATTTTATTTGTTACGAAACGAAGTAAAATATACATTATATTCACTTCACTTATTTTAGCGAAAAACAGAGGCTGGTTTGCAACCTCTGGATTTCTTCTTATGCTTTGTTTTTGAACTCGTAAGGTTGAATTGAGCACACCTTAACTTCTGTGTGAAAAAGAGACGTAGCAGTCTTCGCTTTAGCGAACTACATATAAGGCTACCTTTAGGTGCAATTCTTTCTAGAAACTAAAGCTTCTTCGCCTGATTTCCTATTTTCACTGTGAGATTTTAACAGTCTTTACATCTTACTTTTCAGTAAACTCTCCGTCTACGACATCGTCGCCTGAGTTATCTGCTGCTTGTGCGCCTTCTGCTCCTGCTTGAGCTTGTTGTGCCGCTGCTGCTTGTTCGTAGAGTTTAACTGCCAAGGCTTGGGCTTTTTCGTTAAGAGCTTCCAATTTAGCCTTCATGTCATCAAGATCACCTGATTCTTGAGCTTTCTTAAGCTCATCAAGTGCTGATTTGGCAGCATCACGTTCTGTATCAAAGCCTTTACCTTCTGTTTCTTTAATTGTTTTTTCAGTGGCAAAGATAGCTTGGTCGACTTCGTTACGAAGTTCTACTTCTGCTTTACGTTTTGCATCTGCTTCAGCATTTGCTTCAGCATCTTTCATCATTCTTTCAATTTCTTCATCAGTCAAACCTGAATTAGATTGGATGACAATTGTTTGTTCTTTTTGAGTTCCAAGATCTTTCGCTTTAACAGATACGATACCGTTCTTATCAATGTCAAATGTTACTTCGATTTGTGGGACACCACGAGGTGCAGCTGGGATATCAGTCAATTGGAAACGTCCAAGAGTCTTGTTATCTGCTGCCATCGGGCGTTCACCTTGAAGAACGTGGATATCAACGGCTGGTTGATTATCTGCTGCAGTTGAGAAGACTTGTGATTTAGATGTTGGAATTGTTGTGTTACGTTCGATGAGTTTTGTGAAGACGCCACCCATTGTTTCGATCCCAAGTGACAACGGTGTTACGTCAAGAAGGACAACGTCTTTCACATCACCAGAGATCACACCACCTTGGATAGCAGCACCCATAGCAACTACTTCATCAGGGTTTACTGATTTGTTTGGTTCTTTACCAGTTTCAGCCTTAACTGCTTCTACAACAGCTGGGATACGAGTTGAACCACCAACAAGGATGACTTCGTCAATGTCTGACAAGCTTAAACCTGCATCTGAAAGGGCTTGACGAACTGGAGTTTTAGTACGTTCTACAAGGTCACGAGTCAAATCATCAAATTTGGCACGAGTCAAAGTCATTTCCAAGTGAAGGGGTCCAGCTTCACCAGCCGTGATGAACGGCAAGCTGATTTGTGTTGAAGTTACACCTGAAAGGTCTTTCTTAGCTTTTTCTGCTGCGTCTTTCAAACGTTGAAGAGCCATCTTGTCTGTTGACAAGTCGATGCCGTTTTCTTTCTTGAATTCTTCAACCATGTAATCGATAATTTTTTGGTCAAAGTCATCACCACCAAGTTTATTGTCCCCTGCAGTAGCCAATACATCAAAGACACCATCACCGAGTTCAAGGATAGATACGTCGAATGTACCACCACCAAGGTCAAAGACCAAGATTTTTTCTTCTTTGTCAGTCTTGTCCAAACCATAAGCAAGCGCTGCTGCAGTTGGTTCGTTGACGATACGTTCTACTTCAAGACCAGCGATTTTACCAGCATCTTTAGTTGCTTGACGTTGAGCATCGTTAAAGTAAGCTGGAACTGTGATGACAGCCTTGGTTACTTTTTCACCGAGGTATTCTTCAGCATAACTTTTCAAGTACTGAAGGATCATTGCTGAGATTTCTTGTGGAGTGTATTCTTTGCCGTTAGCAGAAACTTTTTCAGAAGTACCCATCTTAGATTTGATAGAGATTACTGTATCTGGGTTTGTGACTGCTTGACGTTTTGCAGCATCACCAATGATGATTTCACCATTTTTGAATGAAACTACAGATGGAGTTGTACGATTTCCTTCTGGGTTAGCGATGATTTTTGGTTCAGTTCCTTCAAGAACTGCAACTGCTGAGTTTGTTGTACCTAAGTCAATACCAATAATTTTAGACATATGTTTTATCTCCTTAAGCTTTTTCTAATCTTTTTTTAAGCTTTTTCTTCTTTTCTGATATTTCTTTTTGCAAACCTTCGGCTTGCCTCTTATCTTTTCTCTCATAGTTTATTGTCGTTTCGGACAAGGTTTTTTTAGTTCTCTTTGTATACTACTACCATGGCTGGGCGTAGGATGCGGTCATGGAGTTTGTAGCCTTTTTGGAAGACTTGTGCGATGGTATCCGCCGGATGCTCATCATCTGCAGGAATGGTTTGAATAGCCATATGGAAGTTGTGATTGAACTCGCCGTCTGCTGCGATTTCTTCGATTCCTTCCTCTTTAAGAGCATTTATCAAACTTTCCTGTATCATTTCCAAACCTTTTTTAACATCATCAGTCAATCCTTCAACAGCAAGAGCACGTTCAATGTTATCAAGTGCTGGCAAGATTGCTTTTGCTAAATCTTGGCTACGATACTTTTGTAATTGTTGATGTTCTTCTTTAGCACGGCGTTGAATATTTTGCATCTCTGCATGGGCACGAAGGTATTTATTTTCAAACTCCTCTGCACGCGCTTGAGCTTCTTCAAGCTCAGAAGTTTCCTTTGTTTCTTCTACAACTTCTTCACTTGTCTCGGTAGCTTCCTCTTCTTTTACTTCTTCTTTTTTAATATCTTCAGTCAAGGCATTCACCTCTTTCTATATTTTTTAAAACGTTACGGCTTAAGAAAACTTCGTAATGGTTGCTATTGAGATAACGGTAATAATCCGTTAGTTTCATAACCAGAACTCGACTGATAACGTTGACTAAACTAACCATGCGACGATAATCCATTTCAATGGGTCCAATCACATGCATGAGTGCCATCCCACGATAGGGGATCAAGAATTTATGACTCATAACCGTGACATTTTCAAGAGCTTCTTCAGTTGATTCTGCGACCGAAATTTTGGTCACTTCATCATCGGAGATAGCTGATCGAAGCGCAAGAGCCACATGTTGTGGATTATCCAAAAATTGATAAGTGTTCAAATCAGCATAGGCCAGTGATGCAACCTTACCTTCTATAAAAATCAGTTCCTTAAAGAGGTGTGAAAAGATATAGTCAAACAAATCTAAAACATTATCTGTTATCTTAAAATACTTTTGCACAATCTGAGGAGTCTCTGTTCTCAATCGGTAATGGATATCTAAGACAGTATTTCCTAAAAACCGTCCTTGAACAAGCTTATGAAAAATTTCCAAATCGCTTGACAAGAAATTCTTTGGAATGGCAAACTGAACTGTCACCGGCTTAGATTCATCTAGAGTCAGAACTGCCAACGCATCATGATTAGACAGCTGAACAATTTCAAATCCTGTCAGACGCTGTCTGGTCGGTTCCACATCTTGAATCACTGCTGTGTATCCTGTCATTTCTGCCAGCAGCTTTGCCGCCGCATCCAAGATATCTTCAAGTTTAAAAGCTTCAAAGTCGAAGGCCTTGACGACTTGGTAAACATCTTGTTCATCAATCGTATCAAGATTCAAAGAATTAGCAACAAAATACTGGAAACCTGCTCGGCTTGGCATGCGTCCACTAGAGATATGAGCTTTCTCAAGATAACCCATCTTTTCTAACTTAGCCATGTCATTACGAATGGTCGCTGAACTTGAATCAATTGAGTCTTGTAATGCTTTAGAACAAACTGGTTCATGTGTACGAGTGAACATCTCAACTATCAAATTCAAAATAGCGTTTTGCCTTTGCGTAATCACGATGTCACCTCATTTCTATTTATTAGCACTCTCATATAACGACTGCTAACTTATGATTCTATTATACACCTAAACTTAAACATGTCAACCCAAAAAACAAAAAAATTAGCACTCTTTTTGAAAGAGTGCTAAAAATACATCTAGAGACCTAGAAACATTAAAAACACCCTTAGGGGTGTTCTAATCTCAGCGATCATATTTTACCAAATTATAGGTCTCAATAATAGAAATAAGATGTTTAGCGTAATCAGGATCACTATTAAAACCTGCAGCTTGTAGCTTTTCTGCCGCAACTTTATAACTCGTAGTTCCTGCCACCTCTTTATAGGTTGATTCTCCCCATCTACCTTGGTGCAGTTCTTCTAGATAAGATGACATAGAACTTGACCAGTCTCTAAAAACTGCAAAATCTACTTTTTGATATTGCCATTTGCCTTTACTATAAACATTATCCTTTAGATAGATATGTTCTTGTCCTGGCCGAGCAGGGAGACTGTAGATATTATGGTATTTAACAGATAAGAGACTACAACCATAGTTCGACTCATATGCGGCTTGGCTAAGGAGAATCGACGCAGGGACACCATAGTTTTTAGACATTTTTTGTGCTGTTGGCGCTAAGTTTTCAATAAACCCTTTCTGCGTATAGGCAACCTTTACCGTACGAGCATTATCAGCTGTAGATGCATGACGAATCAGCGGTAAGAGAATCCCTAAAGCGAAAACAGCAACTAAGATTATAAAGGCTTTTAGTTTAAAACGTCGTCTCACTTAGCTTTCTCCTTTAATAGTACCAGATATTCTTCCAAAGTAAGATTATGTGCAGTCATGTACTCTGCTGATTCTTTACCAACGTAGCGGAAATGCCAATCTTCATACCCCACACCTGTTGACGATGTCTTACCATCTGGGAAACGAAGAACAAAGCCATACTTTGGCGCTATTTTTTTGACCTTAGCCACAGTAGCTGGATCTGCTTCATCTAAGCTGTCTACAGTACTCATGTCAATCGCAAGACCTGTCTGATGCTCACTAGCACCTGGTGGTTGTGAATAAGTCTGAACCTTCTTCTCAGCCTGGGACTCTGTCAAAGTCGGATCATCAGCCATTTCCTGCCGAACATAACTGTTATAAAGTTCTGTCTGATAAGCAACACTACGATAACCCGAAATCAAATGATAGCTTGGATTAATTTCTTGAGCTGCTGCTAAAAATTCTTCAACATTTTTCGCAATTCTCGCATCTACAGAAACACCATCTACGTTAGCAAGCTCAGGATTAAGCTCTTTAGACTTATTATCTCGATTTACCAAAAGCAATTTCCAGTCTTTAGGCGATACATCAGGTAGTCCTTTTGTATCCTTGCTTTGAGTCGAATCGGTAACTTCCTTACTATTTTTTGTTACTGACGATCCATTGGTTTGTTGGACCGTACGACTGACACCAAATACTGAATAAAGTCCTGCTGTAACTAAAAGAATTACAGTCAAGACGCCACTGATAACCAAATACCAATTGGTTTGTTTTTTCGCCTGACGGCGACTTGGATAGCTATCTTTTACCATTGTCTTTTTTCTATTATCTCTCGTCCAACCTGACGATAAGTCATATCACCAAGTGTTTCCAATGTGAATTTACCATTTTCATAAGCAACGACAGTAACCGAACCGTTGTCCAATGGAGGATGCTCGACAGAAGGATCCATTAACCAAGCAAAAGTTGCAATGGTCATACTGTGACTAACGACGAAAGCATCACCACCACCGGATCTTTCAAGATCCTCTGCAATAGCTGTAAAACCTTCTATAATACGTTTTCTGAGAACTTCCCAAGATTCTGCCCAACCAGCCGTATCTACATCAAGGATACTCTGGGCAAGCTCAGGATAAGTTACATCATGTATATTCTTACCTTGAAAAGCAGCTGTTCTCGGCAACACACCATAAAAAAGCTCGCCATCATAGCCACCCTCAAAACTACCAAAACACCACTCACGAATACGTTTGTCACGTTTATAAGGAATAGTTTCCAAACCCATCTCACGTAAAATGATGTCCATGGTCTGAATAGCTCGACCTGAATCACTAGAATAAGCAGATTTGAACGGGATACCTGCCGCTTTCAGACCTACTCCCAGCTCACGAATTCCTTCTTCACCGAACGGGGTCAAAGGGCTATCAGACCAACCTTGGACACGACCAATAGTGTTAAACATAGTCTTGCCGTGTCTCGCGATATATAACTTAACCTTACTCATGACTCCTCCTTCTTTCCGTCATTTTGAACTCATTATAGCACAAATCCACCTGACTATCTAGCTAGCGAAATCATCAGAAAATGCCTTACCAATCCGGTAAAGCACTTATCATCCGTTTAGTTTTTAAAGCTGTGAACAGGGGCTGGGATTTGGCCACCACGCGCAATGAAGTCAGCCGATGAAGCTTTGTTTACCTTCATTACTGGTGCATAACCAAGAAGACCTCCAAGTTCCAACATGTCCCCTTCCTTACCATAAGGAATAATACGAACAGCTGTTGTTTTCTGATTAATGACACCAATAGCCGCTTCATCGGCAATCATGGCCGCAATTGTTGTATCTGGCGTATCAGCTGGAACGGCAATCATGTCTAGACCAACAGAACAGATAGCCGTCATGGCTTCTAATTTTTCAAGGTTGATATGCCCAGATTGAACTGCTGCAATCATTCCTTCATCTTCAGAAACAGGGATAAAGGCACCTGACAAACCGCCGACCTGGTTACATGCCATGATACCACCTTTTTTAACCTGGTCATTAAGAAGAGCTAGAGCCGCAGTAGTACCATGCGTACCAACAACTTCAAGCCCCATGGCTTCAAGTACACGAGCTACCGAATCACCTACTGCTGGAGTTGGTGCAAGAGACAAGTCTACAATACCAAACTCGACACCTAGACGTTCGCTAGCCATTTGACCAACCAACTGCCCTACACGTGTGATTTTAAAGGCAGTTTTCTTAACTGTTTCAGCTAAAACATCAAAACTTTCACCTGGAACCTTCTCAACAGCACGTTGCACAACACCAGGACCTGAAACCCCAACATTGATTACAACGTCAGCCTCACCAACACCGTGGAAGGCACCTGCCATAAATGGATTATCTTCAACCGCATTAGCAAAGACAACCAATTTACCTGGACCCATTGGATCTGCCTCAGAAGCCTCTTTAATGATACGTCCCATATCACGTACCGCTGTCATGTTAATACCAGTTTTTGTTGAACCAATATTAACAGATGAGCAGACAAAATCAGTCTCAGCAAGCGCACGTGGGATAGAATCAATAAGAATCTCATCACCTTTTTGGTAGCCCTTTTGAACTAATGCAGAGAAACCACCAATAAAGTTAATGCCAATTTCCTTAGCTGCACGGTCTAGTGCCTTAGCAAACGGTACATAATCTGTCGCATCTGTCGCCGCACCGATAATTGAAATCGGAGTAACAGAAACACGTTTATTAACAATCGGAACACCAAGTTCAGCCGCAATTTCGTCACCAACAGCTACCAAGTTCTTAGCCTTAGAAACAATCTTGTTGTATACCTTTTCTGCTGCTTTATCAATATCTGAATCGATACAGTCTAGGAGTGAAATTCCCATGGTGATAGTACGAACATCAAAGTTCTGCTCCTCAATCATAGCAATGGTTTCTGTAACCTGTTTAATATCCATTTTCAACTACCCCTATTTTATAAGTTGTGCATAGCATCAAAAATCGCTGAGCTTTGGATATTGATTTTGACGTTTAATGATTCACCAAAAGCTTCTAATTCAGCACGTAGGTGTGTAAAATCTTTCTTATCTTCCGATGATACAACCGCCATCATGGTAAAGAATTCATCAAGGATTGTTTGAGTGATATCATCAATATTCAAACCAAGCTCTGCGACCTTAGTCGCAACACCTGCAACAATACCCGCTTTATCCTTACCTACAACTGTAATAATCGTTTTCATGAGAAGCCTCCATCATTTTATTTTGTATAATTTTAGCATGTTTTGATTAAAAATGCTATTTTTTATAGAAATTAAGCCTTTTTTATTGAAAAAAACGAATGTTTCTACGACATTTAACCAGTATCGTTGATAAAATTTAGTCTCTATCAATCCAACAACTTGTGGATAAACTTGTTAACAAGTAAAACAATACAAGTCTAATAAAACCTTGAAAAATCAAGATTTAACACTTATAACATACTTATCCACACCTGTGGATAAAGTATGTTGGTAACTTGTCGATAAAGAAAAATATCGCCAAATTTTAGCGATATCTTAGCTTTATTTCCACTTTAGATTAACATGAGCATTCATTTCTTTATAGGCAGAATCTATACGCTCTTTAGTTTCTTCATCTAGTTTATTTCTGTATTTTCCATCTTTAATGAAATCCTCTAAAATATAGGTTTGATAAGTATATAAAGGATATCCCTCTGGCGAAATTGTTCCCTTAGGTGTGCGGTTAACCCAGGTTGGATGCGCTTGAGCTGTCTTAATCGTGGTTTGACCATCCTTTTTCTCAAGAGTGACATCCATTAAGACACCCCTCTCTGTCCATGCTGCACTATCCACACCATCCATAGTCTCTATGCGCTGGTTAGAGATGAAATTCCCCATTGAGTAAATAATGAGTTTTTGCTGTCCATCCTTTTTAACCACTTCAGACGGCTCAACCACATGAGGGTGGCCCCCAAAGATAATATCAGCACCCCAATCAATCATCTTATGGTAAAGCTTTACCTGTTCATCTGTCGGTTCCAAACGATATTCCACGCCCATCTGTGGCATGATAACCGTAACGTCAGCCTCTTTTTCAGCACGCTCAATCTCTACTTTCATCCGTTTTTCATCAAGATTCGACAAATGATTCGCAATCTCTTTTTCGGTCAGATTTGACTCCAAGCCATTGAAACCATAGGCATAAGAAAGTATTGCCACCTTGATGCCATTAACATTCTTGATAAACAGAGGCGCCTTATCACGCACAGGATTTTCATAAACACCAACAGGGTCAATGCCCACTTCTTTAAATGCATCGGCTGTTGTAAAAGCTCCCTCTAAACCAGAGTCCAAAATATGATTATGGGCCAAATCCATAACATCATAGCCGGCATCACTAATAGCTGCCGTCACTGATTGAGGAGCATTAAACAGAGGGTAGCCTGACAAAGGATAATCAGGATTGATAGTTCCCTCAAAATCACCCAAGACCAAATCAGCCTGATTTAACCATGGCTTCACATATGTAAAATTTTCAGTAAAATCATAACTCCCATCTGCCTGCAAGGCACTCATATAGAGACCGTCATGATAAAGTAAGTCCCCATTAGCCATGATACGTGCTGTCTGTACTTGATTTGAAACACTCTTTTGCTGCTCATTTTTACTATGAATAATCAAAATTTCAGGAAAAAGCAAACCTAAGACAAGAGCAATCAACCTCATCAAAATCTTATTAGTCATCGCATTGTCGTGCTTTTTATCTTGGCTCTGTTTCATCATAATCTCCTTTTTCATACTCCTAGTGTAACAAAAAAATGTTATCCATAGATGATAAAAAAGATTAATAAACGGTTACATCTCACTTCCTTGATAATTGTAAAAACAGAAGTTATTCTCAGATTTGATTGATTAACTTCAAAGAGTAGAACTAAACCCATGGCCAAATATTTTAAAATATTGATATTATCTTAGTCATTAGACTTTGAGTAAACAGCTTCTCCACACAAACTTAGACATACCGGGGACATACTCGCAAAACAAGCTGGAGTTTCGCTAGAAATAATTTCAGAAGCTCTAACACATAGCGACGCAGGTACAACACAGATTCATGTCAATACTTCTAATGTAGTCCCTATGGCAGTCGGTGAATTTGCCTTATTGTCTCTAAAACAATAAGGTGAAAATAAGGTAAACTTTGAGGTGAACTTTTTCAAAAAATATAAAAAAAGCACCCATGAGGTAAACTCTTGAGTGCTTTGAAACATTGATATAATCGTATTGATTAACGTTTTGAGAATTGTGAAGCTTTACGAGCTTTCTTAAGACCTGGTTTGAAAAAAATATGTTTTGATAAAATTCAAAAGCCTTTAAAATCAGCGTTTTCACGAGTTTGCAATATAAATTATTTTATCTAATTTCAAGTAATTGTACTTGAATGGTGTGAATTTTAACCTAAAAATCATTGAATTGAGCTAACTAATATCTAAAATTCACACCATTGAATAATCTAATTTTTATTATGTTTTTTTGTAGAATACTCCCTTTATTTTTTCGTATAGAAAACAAATGAGAAAGACACTTGAGTATAAAACAAGCGTCTTTTCTATTATTCTAAAAACTAACTATGATGGAAATCTATTCCTATTCCTCCCCTTGCTTTCCCATTCGTTCTACCAATCCTGCAATTAAAAGAGGGATAATTGCAAAAAAGATTGTACCTCTTTCTCCCCAAATTAGCAATCCAACTGCCAATATAATTGAAATTATTGCTAAAGCAACAGCTACTTGATGATATATTTTTTTACTCATAACAATTAAACTCCTATCTATTAAATGTACTAGAGTATATTTTGGTTGATATTATCATAGAAACAACCGTTATTGTCATAATTAAGATACAGCTTGCAATTATTAGTAGAATAGCATTAGTATTGCTAATCCAAGAAATAAATACTAGACCAAAAGCTGTTTTCTGCAAAATGTAAACTGCTCCCATAATGAATACCAAAACCAGTATATTTACGACTGTGCTTCCAAATGTACCAAAGGCATAAACCGACGGAAGTAAGAATACTACATACATAATGCCAATCAATAAGCCAGCTATTGATATGAATATATGTATTTGTATACTGAATTGTTGAAAAATTAGAGCGGTTATAAGACTCAAAATCAGAGTTATAAAACTAACAAATATTATTAGAGAGATACAAAAAATGTACCTAGCTAGAACTATCGTTTTTTTGGAAATTGGGAAAACACCAACAAACCTGTTCCAACCACTTTCATAGTCAGAAACTAATAGACTGGTTGGTATAGATGCCAAGCCAATTGGTCCCATTATTGATAAAAAAATTGCTCCAGACTCTCTACCAAAAATTGTTATTAACAATAACGCACAGACAATTAACAATCTATTCGTCACACTTACTTTATTCAAAATAAGTTGAAAATCTTTATAGAGTAGTCCCTTCATCTATCCTCACTCCCTTTGCTAGAAATAATAATATTTCTTCTAATGTAGCATAGTCTTCACTATCAACTTCATTTTGTGATACGTCAACTAAATATTGAATAATGTTATCTTGAGACAACTTATATTTGATGTTTTTCAATGGCAAATGTGCTATTTCGGTTTTAATAGCGTAATGGTTAAGTAACTCACTCCTCTCGCCCTTTAGTAGAATTTTCCCATTTTCAATAAAAATAAAATAATCAGCGACTTGTTCCAAATCACTTAAAATATGCGAAGACAATAGTACAGTCATTCTATTATTATCTACATATTTTTTTAGTATAGTTAAAATCTCTTTTCTTACAATAGGGTCAAGCCCGCTTGTTGCTTCGTCAGCAATCAAAAGTTTAGGATGATGGGATAATGTGGCAGCAAAGTTTAGTTTTACAACCATTCCCCTTGAAAAATCTCCAATAGCTTTGTTAATAGGTAAGGCAAATTTATCAATTAAGCTGTAATAAAGTTCTTTATCCCAACTTGGATAAATCATTTTTAGCATTTTTTCAATTTGTTGAATTGAAAACGAATTTGGAAAATAATTTTGTTCTAAAATCACTCCTAGGTTAAGTTTTATTTGATATTCATCTTTATCAGAATCCAAACCTAAAATTTTCATATTACATGAGTCACTTTTTATTTGATTTAACAACAAATTCAGAAAAGTTGATTTTCCTGAACCATTTTCACCAATCAATCCAACAATACTTCCTTCTTGGATTTTTAAATTATTGATTTGTAGTTGAAAATCTGTATACCGCTTGCTTAAGTTTAGCACTTCTAATACTGGTTTTGTATTCATTTTTTACACCTCGCTAAGATTGCAATAGCATATACACAACCGTTAAGCTATTTCCAATTAGAATTACCAACGTCAATAGAGTATTAACTTTTTTAGATACATTGGCCTTTTTTAATTCAATAAATAATAATAAAGCTACTAAAACATAATTACCTAAACTCATTAGTAAAGTAAATAAATTTGTTATTGTGATAAATAGACTTGTTATCACAGAGATAGCACCTGTTATTGAATAAGATAATAGATAAATAAAATACAATGTATTTTTAAAATCATAGTTATCTATGTTTATGTCAGAAAATCTTATTATTATCTTCTTAATTATAAAATAGGTTATATTGGTATTTAAAATTAATACACCAGCTGTAATTACTAGTGAAATCATTATAAATAATAGTGTATTGAATAAGTTAAAGTGTATATTGTATTTTATTTGAAAGGTTTTTTCAGAAATAAAAATACTTCTAAGGATAAAGATAAATAATGAAATTGTAAATACAATGGGTAATTTATGCTTTTTATCCATTTTATTTCTCCTTAACTAATGAAATTAATCATGAAAGGGGTTATAAAGGTTTCAACCCCTGCCGCTAAAGCTAACAATAGGAAAGAGACTATAAAACGTTTAGTCACTTTTTTCTTATCTTGGTTCTGATTCCTCATATTCATTATAGTATCTGATAAATATACATAAGAGCCTATTTCAATCATTCCATGTGGTAAAACTAGCAATAAATATGTTATTGACGAAAAGGAAGACAACAAAAGTCCCAAGACTACTCCATTAATGATAAAGAAAATATAGATAATTGATTCACCAAAGATATATGCTAATAATAACCAAATACTAGCAATTGAATTTTTTAAAAGTATTTGGATAAAATCTTCAAAGCCAAAAGCTACATTATAGTTTGAAATTACTTGCTTTTCAGAAGAAGTGGAAAAATAAAATACTATAAGAGCGGTTAATAAATAGGTCAAAATTAAATATTTTTTCCCTCTCATCCTTTCTCCCTTAGTAATCTAATTATTACTTACTTGAATTTTGAAAAATTGAGGAAGAATTTATCTCCCTCAATCCTCCAACAGTATTTAAGCACTTACGACACCAAAACCAGCTAAAACTGGTGCAACCCATGCTGGAAGTGTAATCCCAGCAATAATTGCAAAGGCATCAACAATTGAACCGCCAGCAGATACAAAGTCTACAATATCTTGGTACCATCCTGGAGCCAACCGAATACCAAATTTTCCACAAATCCAGTAGATATTTCCTACCGCAATAAGCATACCTACAGAAACGAGCAAACTAAATAGAAAAGTTTTTTCAATTTTATTAAGATTGAAGTTTAGTGATACATTGTTTCTCATAATAAACCACCTTTCCCAGTGCAATATAAAGCAGTATTAGTACATTCACAAATTCATCTTTTTGTTTTGGACTCCCATAATAACCATCTCTTTTCTTTTAGTATTATTATCCTTTAGAAAAATATTTTACTAGTATTAATTTCGATAAAGGATAATTGGTGTAACCGATTACACTATTATTCTAGCACTCTTTTATATATAACCTAGATAATTTCAAATAAGAACTTTAATTTACTATTATTTTCATATTTGAAAAAATACACCTTATTACTTATTTCGATTTATAATAATAGTAAAAGGAGGTTCTACCTTATGTTAAAAACAATTTTAAAAAGAATTATTTCTCTCGCTCTTGTCCTACCATTTTTCCTACTACCAATTTTATAAGCTATTATGAGCTAAAATGTTAAAAAGTTGCTAGATTTAAATCTAGTAGCTTTTTTATCAATGTAAAAATTGTTGTAGATTTATTCTTAAAAAAGAGGCAGCAATGGGATTACCTAGCTTTTCAATCATGTTTATATCATTATCTATTTTTTCAATGCTCTTTACATCACCATTGAGATAGTCTGATACTTGTTTTAAAACATGCAAACAAGTAATAGCAAACATATCTTGGTAATTCAATATTTCTTCTAATTTAGACATGAAATACCTCACATAGTAAATCTCTTTCCGCGCAATTAA
Organism: Streptococcus thermophilus; assembly: GCF_010120595.1. Taxonomy (NCBI): domain Bacteria; kingdom Bacillati; phylum Bacillota; class Bacilli; order Lactobacillales; family Streptococcaceae; genus Streptococcus; species Streptococcus thermophilus. The sequence continues at coordinate 479,498 of NZ_CP038020.1, read as the reverse complement.
AATTAAAATTAGATTCAAAAAGGCTATTTCAGCACTTTTTTTATGACTTGTAAGTGAGGAATATAATTTACTACGTTCTTCAAACGCTTTACCTAAAAAAATTAAATCGCTATCTGACAATATGGACATTGTATTACCAAATATATACAGTTCATATTCTGTCCATGCTTCAATCTCATATAAATAATTAGTTAAAAATTCTTTATCTTCATCAGTTATTAGAGAGCTGTTATCGAGGGAATGGATAGCTACTTTAATAACTAATAGGTTTAAACGATTATAAACATCAAAACTTTCGTATCCCTTATAAGTTACCAATAGCTTTTTTAAACCATCAATATCTTGTTTCGAGTGAAGCGCTGCTATTTTTTTCCTAATTTAAAAAATTCAGGCTCTTGATAATTATTCAGTGCATATCCAAACTCTGAAAAGTTCATATGAATACCCGATATAGCTACTAATAGCTTATCAGACGAAAGCATCGTCTGACCATTCTCAAATTTAGATAATTGTGAGACAGACAATTTATCACTTGCAACATCTTTCAATTTTAAGCCTCGTGCAATACGTAACTCACGAAAAAGCTCTCCTAAATCCATTGATTCATTTGTATTCATCTGCATGTCTCCCTATTTTTTAGCTATTGATATAAAACTAAAAACTTAAATTCTCATGTATATCAGGCTTCACTTAACTCTTTCAAGTAATTTCATGTTTTACAAAATTAATTACTTTATAAATTTGTATGCTCAAATCGAATTACATCAATTTCTTTATCCGATTGTTCCTTATACAAAGAAATTAAATTTTCCGTTTTCCTTTGAATATCCTTTTCATACTTAAGTTGAATGAGTTCTATTTTATCTTCGTCAGACATGTTATTATTTTCAAGTCCTAACTCTTGATTCAGTTGTTCTTTTGTATAAGTTTTCTGTTCCACTTCTCGTTGAAATTGAGCATACTCAAAAAGATTTTCTAACAGTAACTCTTCTTCTGCCATACGAGCATAATGCCAATCATTAGCTAAGCGCTCCAAATGGTCTGCCCATTTCACATCCCCTTTCATCTCTCCAAACTCATTGTAAGGAAAAAGCGCATCCACATCAACTTTTAAAGCTTTAGCTATATCTTCAAGGCGTTCCCAGCTTGGGTCGGTAGTGCCTTTTTCGTAGTTAATAATCGTTTGTTTTGTGACACCAATAATCTTAGCCAATTCTTTTTGAGTCATTCCTGCTTTTAAGCGAGCTGACTTAATATCTAATTCTCCAGCTCGTAGAACAGTCGTATAATTATATAAAGGAGCCATTAGTATCTCACTTTCTAGGTAAAATATATTTTTACTTTTTGGGTTGACAGGTAAAATTTTGTTTTGTATAATAAAGATAATTCAAGGTAAAATAATTATTTACCTCTTGATTATATAATATTTTACCATAAAAGTAAATGAGAGGAGACAAAAATGACACAGTTTTATGGTTATGCCCAAATAATTGAACTTGTTAAGGGATTGAACTCTATCTCTACACTAAAAAAATGGCGTTTAAAGATTGAACAACTCACAGGGACTACCTTTGAAGAAAGTCGAGTCCGAACTGGTAAACGTTCTTACAGTAAAATCTATCTCTTTACAGATGATGATATTGAAAAACTCCAACAAATTGCAGATACCAAAGGAAACCTTGGGCTTGATAAAGCAATCTTAAAAGCCTATGCACCGAGTAGAGCCTCTCCCTTATCTATTAACCAAAAAGTCAATCGTTTAACTGTTCAATTAAAAGGGTTAAGTCAAAAAGTAACAGACTTAACACAACAGGAACAGGTATTAGCTATTCGTATAGAGCAGTTAAGAAAACAGATTGAAGTTTTAGAGAAATCGAAGAGGAAAAAATTATTTGGGAAGTGAGCACGGCTAGAAGCACAACGCCATGGGCGAGTGTGTAGAAACACGGTAGCCCATAATGGCGTGCCCGTGCTTGGACGGGCAATCTTCCCCAAAAATTAGTGCCCCGATACTAATAGGGGGTACGAACGTACACGAAAGTAGGGCTAAACCCTTGATACGTCTGGGGTTAAAGCCAATCAGTTGAAGTTTGCGCTGAAATTCCTTGGGGGAGTATGGTTCAAAGCTAATTCTGCGTACGTTTAGAAAAGATAACTACTTTAAAAAACACAAAGGAGAATACTATGACAAACTTAACACTAACTGACACAACACTTAAACTTGGCGAATTGAACCTTGATAAAAGTCAATTCATGCTACCTAAAAAAGTGGTAGTGCTTTCTGCTCGTATGAGTTATAAGTATCAAGAGGTAAATGGCGAACAAGTCCGAACAGACGAACCATCCAAACTAGTTTGTAGCGTTCAAGATGCGGATAAAATCAAAGTGTTAAAAGAAATGAACATTGCCATTGAAGAACTCAAAGCGATTACGCTTGAAATTCATGACAACCTCGACAAAATCACGAAATTGGCAGAAAATGACGGTTTACTTGATAAGACCGTTGAACTCGTCAATCCTCAAGTCCGTCTCATGTGGAACATGACTCGTAGTAACTGGTCTGGAGTAAAACTAGTGGCAAACGACCTTAAAATGACTGGTGACTAAGCATGGATAACAGCGTGAGGATTGACTACTTCGCTGTGACCATTAAAGATGTTCCACCAGAGGAGGTGTTAGAAGAGATACTCCTTATACCCCAAGACCAGTTTGCCCTTAATGCTTGGGGAATAAACAAGTATCAAAGCCACTATGCCTGTTCAGACATCAAAGTTTACTTTAACCAAGTCTTAGATAAGATGGGGGTCTATCTGGAACTCAAAGGACGAGGCTGTCGCCAATATGAGGAATTTATGGTGGGTAACGCTAACAACTGGGTAGCTCTGGTCACACGCCTTTACCGCTATCAGGTCAACTTTACCCGAATAGATATTGCCAATGACATCTACGATAAGGCTTTATCCGTTCAAACCCTCTACGCCTACTGTAAACGAGGCTTGTGTATTACAAGAGCACAATATATGGACTATCACGAGCGGTCAATCCTTGAAACAGGCGAACGGGTTGGTGAGACCGTCACCATAGGGGCACGAGGGAGCCAACAATGGTGTGTCTATAACAAACTCATGGAACAAAAAGGTAAAGGTAAAATCGTTGATGAGACAAACGCTTGGGTCAGAGCAGAACTCCGTTGTTGGCAAGGAAAAGCCAATATCATTGCTCACCAAATACACCTTAAAAGACCTCTGACAGCCATTTACTTTGAGGCAATCAACGGACACTACCGTTTTGTCAGACCAAATGGCAGGGACACAAATAAGCGCAGACGCCAACCCGTCAAATGGTGGCTGGATTACCTCCAGACGGAAATCAAAACACGGTTAAGCACTGAACGTACCAAGCCAACGCTTAGACAGTCAGAACGATGGGCGGAAAAACAAGTCTCAAAGACCTTAGCCAAACTCTATGTGGCTAAATATGAGGCAACAACTCTTGAAGGAGCAGACCAATTTCTCCAAGACCTCTTAAAACTGGGATTATCGAAATTTACCAACAGCGATGAAAAGGAGATTGACCAATATGTCCGTGAACACCAAAGTTCCAACACTTGGGGCATACAAAAAGACGACTTGCCGTAAACAAATCGCCTTAGAAATAATAACTACAAATATTATATCATGAAAGGACAAAAAAAGACTATGCAAGTGATTTTACCAGACGAACAAATTCATCAGCTACAACTGTTAATTAGCCGGCTTATAGAAAATGAAATAAAAAATAAATTGGATAGTAACAACATTGAAAGTCCATTCTTGAACAAGCAACAAGCTTGTAAGTATCTAGGAATTGCCAATAATACGCTTGATTCTTGGATAAAAAAGGGGTTACCAGTTATTCGAGTTGGAAAAACTGTCCGCTTTGATAGAATTGAACTCAATCACTGGTTACAAAATCAGTAGCATTATAACCGTGGTTTGATATAATTAAGCCACGGTATTTTTCTAGCTCAATTCAAAAAAGGAGAATACTATGTCAATTACAAAAACTAAAAATGGAACTTATCGCTTACGTATCTATGTCCCAGAAGAAGTTAAATCATCATTGGGAATTGATAAGAAAGTAATTGAAAAACGTTTCAAATTAAGGAGTGAAGCTAAAAAATACGAACTTGAATTACAAAACAGGATTGATAAAATTTTAAGCGGAGATGCAACCTCATTGGAAACAAATGGTTCAATCCTCTTTTCCGATTTTTATCACAATGTTTGGTGGGAATCCTATAAAGCAGGTCAAACAACATCTACTACAAAACCACCTTCACAAGCTACTATTGACGGTACAGAAATTGTCTTTAGAAAGCATATCCTACCCTTGCTTGGAAATTATTCTATTGATTTTCTCAATCAAAATAAACAAGTTGTTTTGAACCTATTGTCACAAAAAGCAGAAGAATATGCCAACTTCAAGGTCATCAGAAGTTATGTTAACTCTATTTTTGATTGGGCTGAGGAATTAGAATATATCGAAACTAATCGTCTCTCTAAAACCATTAGCCGTATTAAAGCGACTAAAAAAATCAAACTACAAGAGGCTAAAAATGATGAAGATTTGTATCTGTCACAATCAGAACTACAAGCTTGGTTTACAGCTTTTGAAGAAGATTTAGAAAATGACAAACTCCTGTTCAAAGATTATGTGTTATTCTATACAACTTTTTTCTTAGGAGATAGAAAATCTGAAAGCTATGCCTTACAATGGAAGCACATTAACATCAAGAAACAAGAAATTCAGTTAGTGAAAGCCTTGGATAAGTATAAAAATCTAAAATCAACTAAGGGTAATAAAAAGACGACTTTCCATATTCCCATTGAGCTAGCTGATTTACTCCATGCTTGGAAAAAGCAGCAAAAATTGGAATTAGCAAAGTTCAATATTATTCAATCTGATGAACAGTATGTCTTTACTTATATTGACACAAAAGGAAACGTTAATAGTCCCTTACATGCTGATTATCTTAATAATAAGATGAAGTCAGTCGAACGCCGTCATAAGGAACTAATACACGCTACACCTCATAAATTACGTCATACGGGGGCAACTCTTGCCAAACAATCTGGCACATCACTAGAAGCCATTTCAGAGGCTCTAACGCATAGCGACACTTTTACAACTAAGACCTATGTCAATACTTCAAATGTCGTTCCAATGGCTGTTGGAGAGATTGCTTATCGTAACTTAAAAAAGTAATGGTGTGAATTTGGTGTGAAAAGTGGTGTGAATTTTACTTAAAAGACATCAAAAAACACTCCATGGTGTGAACCATGAAGTGCTTGAAACGTTGATATAATCGTGTTGATTAACGTTTTGAGAATTGTGATGCTTTACGAGCTTTCTTAAGACCTGGTTTCTTACGTTCAACCATACGTGCATCACGAGTAAGAAGTCCAGCGCGTTTCAATGAATCGCGGAAGTCTGGGTCTACTTGAAGAAGTGCACGAGCGATACCGTGACGGATCGCACCTGATTGACCAGCGTATCCACCACCTACAACGTTAACGTGTACGTCGTATGAACCTTCAGTTGAAGTAACTGTGAAAGGTTGGTTGATAACGAGACGAAGGTCTGCGTGTGGGATGTATTCTTCTAGATCTTTTTTGTTAACAGTGATTTTACCAGTACCTGGAACCAAACGTACGCGTGCAACAGCGTTTTTACGGCGTCCTGTACCTGCATATTGTGCTTGTGCCATTATATTAGTGCTCCTTTCCTCTTAGAATTAGATAAGTCCTGAGATATCAAGTACTTCTGGTTGTTGTGCAGCGTGAGTGTGCTCACCGCCAACGAAGACTTTCAATTTCATACCTTGTGCGCGTCCAAGAGTATTGTGTGGAAGCATACCTTTAACTGATTTTTCGATCAAACGAACAGCGTTTTTAGAACGAAGTTCACCTGCTGAGATTTGTTTCAAACCACCTGGGTACATTGAGTGAGTGTAGTAGATCTTATCAGTTGCTTTTTTACCAGTCAATTTAACTTTTTCAGCATTGATAACGATTACGAAATCACCTGTATCAGTGTGTGGTGTGAAAGTTGGTTTGTTTTTTCCGCGAAGTACGCTAGCAACTACTGCAGAGAGACGTCCAAGTGGCACATCAGTTGCGTCAACGACATACCATTTACGTTCAACTTGGCCTGGTTTAGCCATAAATGTTGTTTTGTTCATGATTTCTCCTATATATAGTTCGATTTTTGTTTACGAGTGATGGGTGTTCCTTCCCATCGAAAAGTATTTGGAAGGTTCCGGGGCCTTTCAAATGGGGTAAACAATACCGTTTACCATAATATCAAAAAAATAAGTCCAAGGCAACACTTACCTACCATCTTTTCTAAGTTTTTTAGCGATTTTTTCTTCTTTTTCATAGAAAACGCTTAGCGGAATTTACGGGTATTTTCTGCTAAGTGAACTAAGTGGCGTAAAAAGTCATGCGTTTTTGCTTGGTAATCATAAGTCCAGCCTAAATCATAGATATAACCATTGATATAATCAACTTCTGTCTGACGTCCTTTGTTCATATCTTGGTACATTGACGGATAATGCAGAGGGCTTGTTTCCGCGCTAACATACCGAATGGTCTCCCATTCTTCATCACGACTATTCAGAGGAGTAATGCCCGCTAATTCGGCAACGTTATAAGCTTCATCAATTAATTGACGTCCTAGTTTTTCGGCACCTTCATAATCAATGAATTGTCCCATACGAATTTCAAAAAGGGTGCAAATGGTATTGATGACCGAATTGAACACAACTTTTGTGTAAAGTGTTCCTAAAAAATTATCCGTCAGATTTGAATTAAGGTTTGAGGCTTCAAATTCAGTTATTATCTGCTTTTGAACATCATCGACCGTCCCTGATTGAGCGGCAATATTAATAGAACCAGCACCTGCTTTTCCAATAAAATCAACATTTCCTGCGTCTTTCAAGACCGTTCCAATCAGACAAGTTCCTGCTAAAACTTTTTCAGGCGCAAAATAGCGATTGATTTTCTCGATATGTCCCATGCCATTCATTCCTGTGAAACAATATTGATTTTCGTGGAAGAAGTGCTTACTTCGTTCGAGCAACTGTGACAAATGCATTTGTTTATCAAAAATGATAAAAACATCTGGTTTACCTTGGTATTCTTCTGGTGTCTGAATGCTAATTGGAATCAGATGACGATTTTTACCATCACGTGATTGATAAACACCACCTTGTTTTCTAACCGTGTCGATTTGCTCTTCCCACGTATCAATAAAATCCACTTTAGCACCGAGATGTTCTTTTAATAGCAGCCCAAAACGTAGTCCCATTGCACCACTTCCAAGTACAGCATAAGTCAAAGCCATATCTTTTCCTCCTTTGATTTTAAAAATTATATCACTTCATCAGTCGAATATGGAGGAAATCAGGTATAGAATTTTCTTATTTCTAGCTATAAATAAAGCAATAAAAGATTTCATGTGCTTTTTCAAACAAATCACTAACTATTAACTTTAATATTGTAATCCAAACTAACAACTTTTTCTGTATAAGCATCGGCTGTAATGCGAATACAATAGTCTCCACTTTTAAAATAGAGCTTTTGTGAATCTTTTAAGTCATCACCATCTATTTGATAATAGTGATGATGATTATTGTCTACGATAGTTAGGTGAAGGTTGCCATTATCTGTCGTCGCATTAACCTTGACCTCTAATTTACCAGCTTTTGTAACTGTAAAATATCCTTTAGCCACTGTCAGAGAGGTTTGTGCCGCATCATTACTTTTATAAGTTTTATCATCTTTCATGGAAAAATTAACTGATTGGCTATTGTGTTTATTCCAAATACCAACGGCTATTACACAAATGAGGACAAAAATTGGTAGAGCAATCAACCATAAGCGAGAGTTCGTCTTGGATTTGTTGTTAGTCGTCAATTGCATTTCATTTTTGACTAAGTCATCAACTGAGATTCCAAAGTGTTGACTAATTTTAATGAGCATTTCAACATCGGGATAACTTTTCCCATTTTCTCAACTAGAAACCGTTTGTCTAGATACATGGAATAAATTAGCAAACCCATCTTGACTAAGATTATTCTTTTTTCTTAATTCGTTGATATTCATTATAAAACTCTCCTTTCGCTACTGACGTAACGAGTACATTATCTCCTTTTTCGTTTTGAAACACTATCCAATATCCTTGACATATTAGCTAAGGTGCCTTTACATCGTGTCAAATTCACCTGACAGTCCCATTTTACAATAAAAGAGCAGCATTTTACTACTCTTTTTACTTTAACTTTATCTAGCTTTCTCACCAATCGTAAAGACGGCTAATGTCCCTGGTCCGAAGTGGGTAGAAATAACTGGACCTAGTGGCATAATAAGAACTTGCTCAATGCCGTTAACTGTTAACAATTGTTCTTTTAGATTCTCAGCAGCTTCTAAATCATTAGCATAAGCGACAATCGCTGTGCTATGTCCAATATCCTGAGTAGCATATAACACCATTTCTTTAATGGCTTTTTTACGTCCACGGATTTTAGCCAAAGGAACCAACTTACCCGAATCGTCTAGCCAAAGAAGGGGCTTGATATTAATCAAACTACCAATAATTGCTGAGCTCTTAGAAAGACGGCCCCCACGCATAAGATGATATAGATCATCAACTAAGAAATAAGTTCGTAAACGTGGCAGAATGTCCTCAATCATGGCTTTCGTTTTGGCTAAACTCTTACCTTGGTCACGAGCTTCTGCCGCCAAGATAGAGAGATAACCTTCTCCACCTGCTGCCGCCAGGGTATCTACAATCTCAATGACAGCTTCTGGATGCTCATCCAAAATCATGTCACGCGCCATAACGGCACTTTGATAAGTACCTGAAAGCACTGATGAGAAGGCCAGATAAAGGAGATCATCACCATTTTGAGCGTGACGACGAAAAACCTCTTCAAATTGACCAACATTCACCTGACTTGTGGTCGGTTGACCTCCTTCTTGCATAGCTTCCAACAGACGGTCACTCGTTAATCGATTGGGGCCAACGGTCTCATAAGTAATATCATCGAGCGTAATGGTTAGACCAATAAGTTCAACATCATTCTCCTGAGCCCATTTTTCATCTAGATCTGCTGTTGAATCTGTCAAAATTTTAAATGTCATATATCCCTCTATTTTATTTCATTTAAAAGGTTCTGTAATTTTCCTAATTGTGTTTCGTCCCATGGACGTAACTTGGGGGTTGTTAAGTCAATATGTGCTGACATCTTGTCTAAATCCGACTTAACGGTATTAACACGCTCCTCCAACTCACGTGCTGAAACACGTAAAGCTCCTTGAGAAAAGATGCCCCACTGTTCATTTAAGTCGCTAGTTGCTACTTCAACTAGATTTTGAATAGTATTCATCTCGGCTGCTGAGCGCTCAATATAGCTATCAGCTGTCTCGTCTTTCTCAGTAAAAATAACACTGACACGGTACTGATCATAGCGCTGACGATTCCCTGGAACAAACTGGGCATCAAACACACAGATGATATCAATATGCTCAAAGTTGGCATAATGATTAAGCTTACGAAGCAGTGTTTCACGAGCTTCGTCAAGCTGATTGGTCTTAAAGAGTTGACGGGTTTCTTTCCAAAAGGCAATCATATTATAACCATCAACCAGAAGTATTCTTTTTTTCATAGTTACAATCGGTTTCGATAAACTTCATACATAAGAACCGCAGCTGCCACACTGGCATTTAGGCTCTGCACATGGCCACCCATAGGAATAGTAATCATCTCATCAACTTGTTTCTTGATGTTAGCAGAGATCCCCTTACCTTCATTACCAATGATAAGAGCAAGCTTGCCATCTGTGTTCCATTTATGAGATGCTGTACCATCCATATCTGTACCAAATACCCAAAAACCTGCTTCTTTTAGCTTATCAAGGGTTTGGCTAAGATTAGTCACTCTTGCAATCGGAATATGCTCCACCGCCCCTGTTGATGTCTTGGCAACGACAGGTGTTACCCCTACAGCACGATGCTTGGGAATAATAACTCCTGTCACCTGAGTAGCATCAGCCGTTCGTAGGATAGAACCAAAGTTATGAGGATCATTAAGTCCATCTAAAATGAGAATCAGAGGGTTCTCCGCTTGCTCAGCCTTATCCATAATAACTGAGAGATCAGAGTAAGCGAACTCTGACACACGAAGGACGAAACCTTGATGAACAGCCCCACCTGTCATATCAGACAAGGTTTTCTTTGGTGTCCAAGAGATGGAAACCTTCTTTTCAGCTGCCAAGGCCTTAATAGCATCCACATTTTTCCCTCGAAGATCGTCTTGAATATAGAGTTTGTTTCCAGTATTAGCTTCTAGACTCTCCGTTACAGCATGCACACCATAAACAATGTCTAGGATTGATTCTTTAGTTGTTTTCATATGCCCATTCTATCATAAAAAAAGCACTCTTACGAGGGCAAAGCGTATTAAATAAATGTAATTTCCGCTAGGTAAAGCACTAGAAGAAATAAAACAACCCTTGCAGCAGCCAAAGTCTGCTTACCAATTGTATCTAGATCTGCAATTGATTCCGCAATCTTTCTCGCAGCCTGGGTAACGGTTTTACCTGCTGCTTGTAAGATGTCAATTGAGCCTGCACTTGTTGAACTGTTTCCGGAAATCTCTGAGATAAGTTCGTCTGTAAAGGTTACTTCTGACGAATAGATCAAATTCTCAATCTATACTTTTATCCAACTGACTTATTTCTGCAGTTGTCTATACAAGAGAGCTATCAGTTTCTTAAGCCACTTCAGATATTGGGCTTGAATCTCTTCGCTCAGATCCAGCTACTGATCGGTCCTCACCAAGAGCCTGGACACGAGCCTCTTCTGAATGAGGTTTAGCCATAGAAACACTCGTTTCTACAATATCAACTTGAGAATGCACCTCAAGAAGCGCCTCATCTGTCTCACTTGAAGAGAAAACCATCAGTGACGTTGAGGTTACCACTGAGCTTACTTGACTGGGTGGTTCTGCCTGGGCTTCAACTGAAGAAAAATCAACTTACGGAGCTGATGCCTCACTATTAACATAATCTATTTTAGCTTCATCAGATTTCACCTGAACTTCGTCTGCTTTACCTGTTTGCAACATAAAACTAGACAAAATCAAAACAACAAAAGTTGTATAGAAAACTTTTTCCTTAGCTATTCATTCACCTCCTCATTTTTGATATAGACTCATTTACTAACATTATAGACTTCTTTAACTTTCTGTTAAAAGAGTTTTATTAAAAAACGTTATAGTATCGAGATTACACGTGTCAGACACTCCTTAATTTCCTCATTTTAAAGCCTCTAAATATCAGTTTTATCTTATTTTTTATTGTTAAAACACTGAATTACTTTGATTATCAAACAATATTGATTTTTAGACATCGTTTATTTTTCACAATCTAGATGAATTTTAAACAACAAAAAATCCTGATCTCAGCAGAATTTTTAGATTTCTTTTTCAACTTCATCAATGCACCAAGCAACCAACTCTTCTAGACGGTTGATATCCTCGGTCATATGAAGATAACCCATGACTGCCTCGAAGCCTGTTGACATTTTATAGGTAATAACATCCGTATTTTTAGCTTTGGTATGACTCTTAGCATTACGACCTCGTTTGTAGATGTCCAGCTCTTTTTCAGTCAAAAGCTCTCGCTCTAGCATTTTTTCAATGAGGCTAGCTTGAGCCTTGGCGGAAACATAGCATGTAGCTAGACGATGCAATTGATTTGGCTTAGTCTGTCCTTGAAAAATCAGGTGACGGCGAATGTATAAGGAATAAACAGCATCTCCCTCAAAGGCGAGTGCAATACCACTAATAAGATTTACATCAATGTGTTTAGTCACGTGTCCACCTCACGCCCTCCTTGGTATCAAGAAGTTTGATACCTTGAGCAGCTAACTCATCACGAATACGATCTGCTGTCGCAAAGTCCTTGTTGGCACGAGCTGCTTGACGCTCTTCAATGAGTTTTTCGATATCTTCATCAAGAGTTTCTTCTTCGAAAACAATACCGAAGACTTGTAGAATTTTTTCAAAAGCATCTTTAACAGTTTCATCATAGTTGCCTGAATTAATCCATTTAGCCATATCAAACAGAACAGTCACACCATTTGCCGTATTAAAGTCATCATCCATAGCCGCCTGGAAAGCATCAAGATAAGTTTGCAATTCGGCTTGGCTTACCTCTTCTGTTAGTGGTAGACTGTGCGTATTTTTCAAATACTTGAGATTGACTTCAGCATCATGGATAGCTTTCTCGGTAAAGTTAATTGGTTTACGATACTGTTGTGTCGCTAGGAAGAAGCGAAGCACTTGCCCATCAACCGTCTTAAGCATATCATGAACAGTCACAAAGTTACCCAAGGATTTTGACATTTTCTCATTGTCCACATTGACAAAACCGTTATGCATCCAGTAATTAGCAAAGGTCTTACCAGTCTTGGCTTCTGATTGTGCGATTTCATTAGTATGGTGTGGGAACTCAAGGTCCGCACCTCCACCATGGATATCGATAGTATCCCCAAGGATTTCAGTTGCCATAACAGAACATTCGATGTGCCAGCCTGGACGTCCAGGTCCCCAAGGACTTTCCCAAGAAATCTCTCCTTCTTTGGCAGCTTTCCAAAGGGCAAAATCCAGAGGATCTTCCTTACGATCTGTCTCAGCATCCGTACGTCCGCTAGCACCAATTTCAAGATCTTCCAAGGTCTTGTTGGCTAATTTAGCATAATTGTTTGACTTAGTTACTCGGAAGTATACATCACCTTCAGAAACATAAGCAAAACCTTTATCAATCAAGATTGATACAAATGCAATGATTTCATCCATGTAGTTAATAACACGAGGATTTTGTGTCGCTGGTTTGATTCCAAGTTGTGCGGTATCTTCCATAAAGGCTGTGATAAACTTGTCTGATAATTCTTTGGTCGAAATACCAACTTCATTGGCCGCCTTGATAATCTTATCATCTACATCTGTAAAGTTAGAAATGTAGTTAACAGTATAACCACGATACTCAAAATAACGACGAATGGTATCAAAAGCTACTGTTGAACGGGCATTTCCGATATGAATATAATTGTAGACGGTTGGTCCGCAAACATACATATTGACAGTGTTCTCTGTCAAAGGTACGAAATCACGGAGCGAACGTGTCATTGTATCATAAATTTTTATCACTAGAGATTCCTTTCAATTAATTGGAAACTATTTTTTATCCCTAAAATGGTTTAAGTATAAACATAAGAGTATAACGAGAATGATAATCCCCATGGCCGCAACTAGCAGACCTTGAGCCAAAAGAAACATAGCAGAAACAAAGCTCCCAACTATATAAAATAAAAGACCAAAAAAGGATTACTTTTGAACAATTTTTTCACAACTCAAGTCTCACTTGTGACGTTGCTTGTAGACAATACCAGCCCACAAAAAAGAGATACAAAACCATAAAGCAGCCCTGCTATAATCCCCTCTATGTAAAGCAATGTAAACAAGAGCGAGTGGACCTACAACGGTCAGTCAAGTCACCTTTGAACTAAAGAGTCTCATCTTTTTCTTTCCTTATAGACGTGATGAGTGAAAGCTAGCTGCTTTTAGAAGATCTTCTAGCTTTTCGCTATAGTATTCACGACCTTCCTCAATGTCATGAATCACTTCTTCATCCTTTTTACCGTGAACACGTACGACCTTAGCAGGGACACCAACTACCGTAACATCTTCTGGGACATCGGCAACAACCACAGCTCCTGCACCTACCTTGGCATTTTTTCCAATCTCAATAGGGCCAATAATCTGAGCATGGGCTGAAACCAATGCACCCTCACGAACGGTTGGGTGACGTTTTCCGACATCTTTACCAGTACCACCTAAAGTAACACCGTGATAGAGCATAGCTCCTTTTTCAACCACAGCTGTTTCACCAATGACAAGGCCAGAACCGTGATCAATAAAGACACCTTCAGCAATCTGAGCCCCAGGGTGAATCTCAATCTGAGTCCAAAATCGCCAAAATTGACTATGCATACGAGCTAAGAGTCGACAATTGTGGCGCCAGAGAAAATGTGAGATACGATGAGCGGCCAAGGCTTTGAGACCAGGATAGGTTAAAAGAACCTCCAAACTTGTCCGAGCCGCTGGATCATTTTTCTTTACAATATCAATACTTTCTTTCCACCACCCCATATAGGTCACTCCTTATATCATTATTGTTTACTGTCGCCTTATTATCTTTTCAGAGGTTTGATAATACCAGGATTACTTGCTATCATCCTCAAAATAAGCCCAATCGACTAACTCAGGATGCTCATCAAAAGGATTGATGACAACACCTTGAACCTTGTCCAACTCATTTTCGCCACTTGAAGGCTGGTAAATTTCTGCCAATGGCCACTGCAGAATGGTCCCTTTAGCCTTACGGAAAGGTAAACCAAAAGTCTCGCTCCCGTACCATTTAGCAAAGCTCGTCAAGTTTGTAAACACAGGCACATAGCTCTGCCCCTCTGCATTCGACATAGTCGCAAAGAAACGGTCATCCTGACCATCTTCCTCGCGCTTGTGAACGAAGGCTGGAACAAGATAAATCTTATCCTTAGGATCTGCCTTTTGATTTTTCTCACCCAGAAGATTATTAAGAGTCTGAGTAAAATAGTTGATGAATTGAATTAATTCACTGCTTGCAAAAAGAGTGGTATTCGAGAAGTCACCCACCTCTTTAAGGTTAAAAGCAAGGCCAAAAAGTTCTGCCTCAACAAGCTGAGATAGAATATCTAAACTTGAACATTTTACCCAAGTCTGATCTTTGGCACTATCTTGAGTATCTTTAAAGGCTTGCAAATCCTGCTCACTTGTAAAGACAGGAACAACCTTCTTCCCTTCTACTTCAACTGCATAAAGGCTTTGAGTTGCCAATACCGGAGTATGTTGGAGGTGATTAACCAAGGACAGACTAGTCAAAAAATGGTCTGGTTCCGTTAAAAACTCTCTCAAGGTTTCATCAAAGGCTTGCAATTCTTGATTTTCTGTCATTATTCTATTTATTCTTTCGTTTCTGATTCATCACTTTTTTTCGGTGCTTCCACACTTTCATTATGATGGTCTGGTTTATGATGAGAACAACAGCAGTGACGATGCTCTTCTCCATTTTCCCCGTCTTCATTTTTTTCAGGTTTAGGAAGCAAGGTTTTGATTGAAGCATCAACACGACCTTTTTCATCGATTTTGATAATTTTAACGGTTACCATATCCCCAACCTTAACCACATCTTCAACATGCTCAGTGTGTTTCCAAGCTAATTCTGAAATGTGGACTAAGGCATCAGTCTTATTGAAGAGGTGGACAAAGGCACCGAACTTTTCAATACGCACAACTGGTACGGTGTAGACCTCGCCAACCTTAGCTTCACGTACAAGGTCAGAGATGATTGTTTTAGCACGGTCAATAGCATCCTGATCACTAGAGAAAATCTGAACGAGTCCTTCTTCATCGATATCAATTGTGACACCTGTCTCAGCGATAATCTTGTCAATGGTTTCACCACCCTTACCGATGACAACCTTAATCTTGTCAACAGGAATCTGAATACTATCGATCTTAGGAGCTGTTGGGGCCAATTCCGAACGTGGTTCAGCAATCGCTGACTCAATAACATCAAGAATTTCAAAACGTGCCACCTTAGCTTGAGCTAAAGCTTCCTCAAGAATAGCAGGTGTAATTCCTGAAATCTTAATATCCATCTGAAGAGCTGTAATACCTAGACGTGTACCAGCCACCTTAAAGTCCATATCACCAAAATGATCTTCTAAACCTTGAATGTCGGTTAGAACAGTGTAGTTGGTTCCATCTGAAATAAGACCCATGGCAATTCCCGCAACAGGTGCCTTAATCGGCACCCCACCGGCCATAAGAGCCAAAGTGCCTGCACAAATAGAAGCCTGTGAAGAAGAACCATTTGACTCCAAGACTTCGGATACCAAACGGATAGCATATGGAAACTCTTCAACGCTTGGAAGAACTTGAGCAAGGGCACGTTCACCTAAAACTCCGTGACCAATTTCACGACGGCCTGGTGCACCGTAACGCCCTGTTTCACCCACCGAATACTGAGGGAAATTGTAGTGGTGAAGGAAACGTTTCTTATACTCTGGATCCAAACCATCAACGAGTTGTGTATCACTCATAGGGGCTAAAGTCAAGACTGATAAGGCCTGGGTTTGCCCACGTGTAAAGAGACCTGATCCATGAACATTTGGCAGAAAGTCAATTTCAGCATCCAAAGGACGAATTTCATCCACACGACGACCATCAGGACGAACCTTGTCTTCTGTAATCAGACGGCGCACTTCAGCATGTTCCATCTGCTCAAGGATTTCTACCACATCACGTAGAATGGTTTCCTTATCCTCATCTTCTGCAAAACGTTCTTGATAAGAAGCGAGGACCTCTTCTTTAACAGCCTTGGTTGCTGCCTCACGCGCCAGTTTTTCTTCCACCTGAACAGCCTTAGCTAACTGATCATAATAAACTGCTTCAATTTCAGCCTTCAAATCAGCATCCACTTGGAACAGTTCAACCTCAGCCTTTTCCTTACCAACAGCCGCAACAATATAATTTTGGAAATCAACCAACTCTTGAATAGCTTCATGTCCCTTCAAAAGTGCTTGCAACACGATGTCCTCTGACAATTCCTGAGCACCTGCTTCTACCATATTGATGGCTTCCTTGGTACCTGCCACTATCAAGTCTAAATGTGAAACTTCTTTATCTGATGCACTTGGGTTGATGATGAAATCTTCCGCTGCATAAGCCACTTGAACCCCAGCAATAGGACCATTGAAAGGAATATCCGAAATAGAAAGTGCTAAAGAACTCCCAAACATAGCGGCCATTGGCGCACTAGCATTCTCATCATAAGAGAGAACAGTATTAATGACTTGAACTTCGTTACGAAAACCCTCCGCAAACATGGGACGAATAGGACGGTCAATAAGACGAGCAGTCAAAGTGGCATCAGTCGAAGGTCGTCCCTCACGCTTGCTAAAGCCTCCTGGGAACTTACCAGCCGCATACATTTTTTCCTCATAATTAACCTGTAAAGGAAAGAAATCTGCAGTTGCCATCTTTTTAGACATAACAGCTACTGACAATACGGTTGTATCTCCATAACGTACTACAACGGCACCATTAGCCTGCTTGGCTACCTGTCCCACTTCCACAACAAGTGGGCGTCCTTCAAAGGTCATCTCAAAAGTTTGTTTAGCCATGTTGATCCCTCTTTTTATCCATAACCAACCCCACAAAAACGAACTGGTCAACTTTATATCATTCATTTGATATAACTTCCATTTTACCATATTATAGTCGAAAATGGCAGAGCTTCGGCATAAGTTGCGCTCCAAGCTTTTCTCGATTTCAGATATTTAAGTGGTTTTGTGATATAATAAACACTTATGAGAGACAAAGGAATGACTATGAAAAAATTACAACACATCATTATGATTGCCTTAATCTTAATAGGCCTAGCAACACCTGCCCTAGCACAAGATCAGACTGATTCCTTCAATGTTGCTGCAAAACATGCGATCGCTATCGAAACCACTACAGGAAAAGTGCTCTATGAAAAGGATGCTACAACTCCTGATGGTGTTGCTTCAATGACGAAAATCCTGACAGCCTACATGGTCTACAAAGCTGTTGATCAAGGTAAAATTACTTGGGACACTGAGGTAGGTATCTCAGATTATCCATTCAACTTAACAGTTGATTCAGAGGTTTCAAACGTCCCACTAGACTCTCGAAAATATACTGTCAAACAACTCTTAGATGCCACCCTCATTAGTAGTGCCAACAGTGCAGCAATTGCTCTAGCTGAAAAAATCTCAGGAACAGAGAGTACCTTTGTTGACACTATGACAGCCCAACTAAAAGAATGGGGCATTACAGATGCTAAATTATTTAACGCTTCAGGTCTGAACAATAAATATCTAGGAGATAACCGTTATCCTGGCTCTAAACCAGATGACGAAAATACCATGAGTGCTCTAGATATTGCGATTATCGCAGACCATCTCATCAAAGACTATCCCCAAGTACTCGAAATCACCAAACAAACCGAGGTTGATTTCGAGGGTGACAACAAATTGACTACCCACAACTATATGTTAGAAGGCCAAGAAAACTACCGTGAGGGGGTTGATGGGCTTAAGACTGGAACAACTGAACTAGCTGGGGCATCCTTCGTAGCCCACTCCAATGAAAATGGCATGAGCTTGATTACAGTCGTTATGAATGCGTACAATGGTGGGGACGATGAATCTGCACGTTTCACAGCCATAAATGAGTTGCTAGATTATGTGACACAAAACTGGGAAATCAAAACCCTCAACACTAATGGACAAATCGTCAAGAAAAATGATATCAAGGTAGCCGATGGAGACAGAAAAACCATCTCTGCTAGGCTCGAATCAGATCTTACAGTCGTCCAAAAAATAAATAGCCTAAATGATTCAGTAAAAATCCAAGCCAAAACCGTGACAGCTCCTATCAAAAAAGGAGATACCATTGGAACAGCAATCTATGATGATAAAGATCTCGTAGGAACAAGTTATATTTCTGATCCACCTCAAGTTGATGTCACAGCCAACCAGTCCATTAAGAAAAGCTTCTTCTTAAAAGTTTGGTGGAATCATATCCTTAATTTCTTCACAGGAAACAAGTAAACACAAAACTATCTTTTAATATCAAAAGATAGTTTTTATTTGCTTTGAAAATCGTGGTATAATCGTAAAAGCTCCTTCTCAACACCTTAAGTTCCTCTCAAAATGTGGTATAATAAATATCCAAAACACATGAAAGAACAAACCATGAAAAAACTGATTACGCTTATTATGACCTTCTTACTCTGTCTGGGAAGCGTAACTCCTACTTTTGCAGCAGATAAGAAAAAAGGATTTGATGCCTCAGCCAAGCATGCTATTGCTGTCGAAGCAACTACCGGTAAGATTTTATACGAAAAAGATGCGACTACCCCTACTGGGATTGGCTCTATTACCAAACTTCTAACAGCCTATATGGTTTATAAAGCGGTAGACCAAGGAGACCTCAAATGGAACACTAAAGTCGACATTTCTGACTATCCCTTTGAATTGACTGTCAGTGCCGGAGTGTCCAATATTCCACTAGATGCCCGTAAGTACACTGTCAAACAGCTCCTCGACGCAACTCTTATTTGCCAGTGCCAACAGCGCAGCCATTGCCCTAGCCGAGGAAATCGGAGGCACTGAGAGTAAGTTTGCCGACATGATGAAAGCCCAACTCAAAGACTGGGGTATCACTGATGCCAAGATTGTCAATGCCTCTGGTCTTAATAATTCCTATTTAGGTAATAATATTTATCCAGGTTCTAAATCAGATGAAGAAAACACCATGAGTGCCAAGGGTGTTGCTGTCATTGCACAACATGTGATTAAAGAATATCCCGAAATCCTCGACATCACTAAAAAGACAGAAGCTAATTTTAATGGTGTCAATAAACTCAAAACCTTTAACTATATGCTTAAGGAACAGCCTAGTTACCGCAAGGGAGTTGATGGGCTCCAAACGGGTACCACTGATTTGGCCGGAGCCTCCTTCGTAGCCCATTCAAATGAAAGTGGGATGAGTATTATCACAGTCATCATAAATGCTGAGCACACCGATACGGATGACTATGCCTGGTTTACCGCAACCAATGAACTCCTTAATTACGTGGTCTACCATTGGGAAAGTAAGACTATTGCTAAGAAAGGACAAGCCATCAGCAAAAGCCAAGTAGATGTCCTCGATGGTAAATCCAAGCAAGTGTCTGCTGTCGCTAAGTCTGACTTTAATACTATCCAAAAAATAGATGCTAACAATAACAAACACATTAAAGTCACTACCAACCAGATTCAAGCCCCTGTCAAGTCAGGAGACAAGGTGGGAACAGCCACCTTTGAAGATAGGACTCTTGTAGGAGATGGCTACCTACCTAACCAAGGCTGCCAAGCATGGAACTGGTTGCTGGTAAAGAAGTTAAGAAGAGCTTCTTCCTCAAGGTTTGGTGGAACCACTTTGTCACCTTTGTCAACGAGAAACTCTAATACTTACAGTCGAGCGTGGCTCGACTTTTTCTTTTACGCCTGCTTTACGGAAAGGTTGACTCTATCTTGACTCTTATCGACACAAAAAGACAGATTATGGGTGTAATCTGTCTTTGATGTTTAATATTTACACTACTGTAAAGGTTAATTTATCTTTCGAGCAACCAATCTTAAGGGTCTGTCCGCTAACAACTTGGCCACCTAGTAATAACTCAGACAACTTGTCCTCCACTTGAGTTTGAATCGTACGACGTAATGGACGAGCTCCCATCTCAATATCATAGCCATCCTTAGCCAAATGCTTAAGAGCAGCTGGTTGGAATTTTAAGCTTATACCTTTATCGGCTAGAGCTGAAATTAATGGTTTAACCATAATCTTGACAATGTCATGTAGTTGTTCTTCCTCTAAGCTGTGGAAGACAACCTTCTCATCAATACGGTTAATAAATTCTGGACGATAGGACTTCTTAAGCTCTTCCATAATGCGTGCTTGCATGGCTTGGTGATTATGAGAAATAGTTTGAACACCAAAACCAACAGTTTTATCATCACGAAGAGCTGTAGCTCCCAAATTTGAGGTCATAATGATGATAGTGTTTGAAAAATCAACCTTACGACCACGGCTATCTGTTAAAACACCGTCATCCAAAACCTGTAAGAGAACGTTGAAGATATCTGGATGAGCTTTCTCAATCTCGTCAAAGAGAAGAACTGAGTAGGGCTTATTTCGAACTTTCTCTGTCAACTCTCCACCCTCATCATATCCGACATACCCTGGAGGAGCACCATTAAGGCGACTAGCCGCAAATTTTTCCATATACTCCGACATATCAAAGCGAAGCAAAGCTGATTCATCATCAAAGAGAACTTCCGCCAAAGCCTTGGCCAATTCTGTCTTACCAACACCAGTAGGTCCAAGGAACATGAAGGAGCCAATAGGACGTTTTCCAGTACGAATACCTGACTGATTACGACGAATAGCACGGCTGATAGCCGAAACCGCCTCATCTTGACCAATAACACGTTTGTGGAGTTCTGATTCAAGATTTAGGTAACGCTTGCTGTCAGTCTGCGTCATCTTCTCAACAGGGATACCTGATAAACGACTAAGAGTTTGCATAATCTGATCCGCATCTACCAAAGTAGGTTTAGGAAATTTTGCCTTTTGGTTAGCCTTATACTGTTTAACAGCAGCCCTAATATCCCCAGATATAAGTGCTTCATCCAAAGGCGTTATCTCACGTTTGGCCTCTTTTTTGATACGAACTTGAACAGTTGCACTCGCTTCATCTAAAAGGTCAATTGCCGAATCAGGCAAATTCTTACTCGTCAAATAGCGATGCGCTGCCTTGACTGCCGTCTCAACTGCCGCGTCCGTAATAGTCACACGATGATAGTCTTCATAAGACGAACGCAAACCGTTTAAAATATCGATTGCTTCAGATACACTTGGTTCTTCAATTGTAATTTTAGCAAAACGACGGGATAAAGCTGCATCTTTCTCAATATGCTTTTGGTATTCAGCTTGCGTGGTTGCTCCAACCATGTGAAGTGTCCCGCGCGCAAGGGCCGGTTTCAAAATATTAGCCGCATCCAAGGTACTATCAATACCTGAACCAGATCCAATAATCGTATGTAGTTCGTCAATAAAGAGAATGATTTTCCCATCAGCTTCAATCTCATCAATGATCTGATTCATACGCTCTTCGAAATCACCACGGAAACGTGTCCCTGCAACAACGCTCATCATGTCAAGCTCTAAGATACGCATATCAGCCAATTCAAATGGTACTTCGCCTGAAGCAATACGTTGCGCTAAACCAAGAGCAAGTGCTGTCTTACCGACACCAGCTTCACCTACCAAGACAGGATTATTCTTCGTTTTACGACTCAAAACCTGAATCATGCGTGAAATTTCTTCATCGCGTCCAATAACGGGATCAAGATTTCCTGACTCCGCTAATGCAGTTAAGTCTTTGGTATAATCTGCCAGTTCACCAGTAGATGATTGAGGAGGTTGCATCATATTGGCAAAATTCGCAGATGCTTTTGATTTCTTAGGTTTACGAAGATCGTGAATTGCCTTCAAATCTTGCTTGCTAAGACCAGCATTACGCTCCAAAGAACGTCGTAAATCTATGATGCGAGGTTTATCGCTATCATCTTTATATTGAAAACCAGCCACTTCAAGGAGGCGACAAACCATTAAATCCTTATGAAGAAGGAAGGCCATCAATACATGTTCAGACCCCACCTCTACAGCACCAGTCACACTAGCGATTCCTTGCGCCTCTTGCAACATAGCCTCTAGCGCAGGTGACTGTGCACGTAAATCGATAATATCTGATTTCGACAAGTCTTTTGGCCTCTTCTCCATAGCCAATACAGCAGCTGTCTCAATCTCTTCCGAATGAATACGGTCCTCAAAATCAGTAAATGTTAAGTAGGCTACAGATCCCGGAACCTCAACCATAGCCAGAAGCACATGCCAAGTCTCCAAGAAAGGACTTTCAAAACGCTCCGCTTCAAGCTGAGCACGATGGAAAATGGCCTGCATTTTTCTTGAATATATCGTCATCTAATTCCCTTCTCTATCCAATCTAAGTAATAGCGAGCGTAGAATACGCGAACGAATGATAGCCGCATCTTCGCCTAAAACATCATCACTAGCAGTCGCTAAAATCAAATTTCCCTCACGCTCAGTGATAATCTTTTCATCAAAAAGCAACTGAATGAGGTCTGTAAAGACTTGTTCGCTGAGCTGATCTGCCAAATTTTGCAGCAAATCATTAATCATATGGTGTTTGTCGGAGAATCTAACTTTGACAATGCGAATATAGCCGCCACCACCACGTTTGCTCTCAACAATATACCCACGACTCTCTGTAAAACGAGTCTTGATAACATAGTTAATCTGACTTGGTACTACTTGAAAAGCATCTGCTAAGTTCGAGCGTTGAATCTCAGCAGTTCCAGACTGGCCCAGCAATTCTTTAATATATTCTTCTATACTATCTGATGTATTTCTTGCCATCTTAATTCCTCCAGTCTAATTTGACTATAACTGACTATTATTATACCAAAAATGTTAGCACATGGGAAACTATACTCTCGAAAAGCTTTTTAAAGTTGTCATTGGAGAACATATAAGATACAATAGATAAGACTAAAAATAGTAGGTTTCTCAATTTTTTTACTGAAATATCCTGAACACCACGATAAAACTCACATTCCTTGAATTTTATCTCTTATTCCATTTCCTTATGAAAGGTTACTCATGAAATACATCATTGCATTCTTAATCTCTATGATTCCCCTTGTTGAACTCCGCGGAGCAGTTCCTGTTGCTATCGCCTCAGGTATTCCTTGGTGGCAGGCCCTTGTCCTTTGTGTGATTGGGAACATGCTTCCAGTTCCAATTATTTTCTTCTTCGCCCGCCGTGTTCTCAAGTGGGGTGCTGACAAACCTCTTATCGGTGGTTTCTTTACCTGGTGTCTAAAAAAAGGCCATAGTGGGGGTCAAAAGCTTGAAAAAGCTGCTGGAGACAAGGGTATCTTCTGGGCCCTTCTGCTCTTTGTAGGAATTCCACTTCCAGGAACAGGAGCTTGGACTGGTACGCTTGCAGCATCTATCCTAGACTGGGACTTTAAGCGCAGTGTTCTAGCTGTTATGCTCGGAGTTATCCTCGCAGGTATCATTATGGGAACTCTCTCCCTTCTATTTGGAGTAGACACTCTTGCTCATTAATAGAAATGTTTAGACATCTGGAGAAATGCTCAGATGTTTTCTAATTACAACAAAAAAGAAGTTACGATTGATTCACGTAACTTCTTTTCTTTTTATCTAGCAACTAGAATTAGTTGTTAAGAGCTGCTGCCATTGTGGCTGCAACTTCTGATTCAAAGTCGTTAGATGCTTTTTCAATACCTTCACCAACTTCAAAGCGAACGAATTCTACTACTGAAGCATTTACTGATTCAAGGTAAGCTTCAACTGTTTTGCTGTCGTCCATGATGTAAACTTGGGCAAGAAGAGTGTACGCTTGGTCAACTTTAGTGTTGTCAAGAATGAAGCGGTCCATTTTACCTGGGATGATTTTATCCCAGATTTTTTCTGGTTTACCTTCAGCAGCCAACTCAGCTTTGATATCTTCTTCAGCTTGAGCGATAACTTCATCAGTCAATTGAGCTTTAGATCCATATTTAAGGTGTGGAAGAGCTGGTTTATTAACCATTGCACGGCTTTCGTTATCTTGATCGATAGCATGGTTAAGTTGTGCCAATTCATCTTTAACAAATTGTTCGTCCAATTCAGAGTATGAAAGAACAGTTGGTTTCATCGCTGCGATGTGCATTGAGATTTGTTTTGCAATAGCTTCATCTCCACCTTCGATAACTGAAACAACACCGATACGTCCACCGTTGTGTTGGTAAGCTCCGAAGTGTTGTGCATCGGTTTTCTCAACAACTGCAAAACGACGTAATGAGATTTTTTCACCGATAGTAGCTGTAGCAGTTACGTATGCAGCTTCAAGAGTTTCACCTGAAGGCATAGTCAATGCAAGTGCTTCTTCATTGTTAGCTGGTTTACCTTCAGCAATCACTTTAGCTGTTTCGTTTACCAACTCAACGAATTGAGCGTTTTTCGCAACGAAGTCAGTTTCAGCGTTAACTTCAACAACTGCTGCAACGTTACCGCTAACGTAAACACCTGTCAAACCTTCAGCTGCAATACGGTCAGCTTTCTTAGCTGCTTTAGCCATACCTTTTTCTCGAAGTAATTCAATCGCTTTTTCGATATCGCCATCAACTTCAACCAATGCTTTTTTTGCGTCCATGACACCAGCACCAGATTTTTCACGCAATTCTTTAACAAGTTTAGCTGTAATTTCTGCCATTTTGTTTTTCTCCAAATTTATTTTATAAAACTAAGGGGCTGGGCTGAGCCCCGCCCCTTAGGTGTTTGTCGTATCTTTAGTGGGCAACACGCCCTAACCAATCTTAAAGATTAGTTGTTGTCACCTTCGACAACTTCAACGATTTCTTCGATTGAATCAGCTGCAGCTGCTTCTTGGAAATCTGCAGAAGCGTCTTCACCTTGATTACCTTCGATGATAGCGTCAGCCATTTTTGAAGTGATCAATTTAACGGCACGGATAGCATCATCATTAGCTGGGATGATTACATCGATCTCATCTGGATCAGCGTTTGTATCAACCATTGCTACAACTGGGATACCAAGTTTCTTAGCTTCTTTAACAGCGATTTGTTCTTTGTGTGGGTCAACGATGTAGATTACATCTGGAATACGAGGCATATCTTCGATACCACCCAAGAATTTTTCAAGACGTGCACGTTGTTTGTTAAGAAGTGCAACTTCTTTCTTAGGAAGAACTTCGAAAGTTCCGTCAGCTTCCATTTGTTTGATTTCTTTCAAACGAGCGATACGTTTTTTGATAGTATTCCAGTTTGTAAGAGTACCACCCAACCAACGGTGGTTGATGTAGTATTGACCAGCACGAGTTGCTTCTTCAGCAACTGCTTCAGCTGCTTGTTTTTTAGTACCAACGAACAAGATTACTGCATCGTTAGCTGCTGCTTCACGAACGAATTCGTAAGCTGTTTCAACCATTTTTACAGTTTGTTGCAGGTCGATAACGTGGATTCCGTTACGTTCTGTGAAGATGTACTTAGCCATCTTAGGATTCCAGCGACGAGTTTGGTGACCAAAGTGAACACCAGCCTCAAGAAGTTGTTTCATTGAAATTACTGCCATGAGTATTTCTCCTTAAAAAATTGTTTTCTCCTCTCCCAGACTTCATCTTGCAAACCCACCCATAAAGAGCAACAGGTTCACAATACATCCAGAATGAGTATTTGTTGCATAATACAACTATCATATTTTACCATAAAAGCCCAATTTTGACAAGTCAAATGCGACCTTAAAAAAGCTTTTCTTTAAAGTATTTTGGCAAAGATTTTTGCATACTTCCTATCATAAAATATCTGCCATGATAAATTATTGTTCCCTTATTACGAAAACAAAAGCCCGACAGAATCGGGCTTTTTGTGTGTAAACACATTATACAAAGGCGGTAGACGGATTTGAACCGACGATCAAGCTTTTGCAGAGCCGTGCCTTACCACTTGGCTATACCGCCATAACGAATAATATTCTACCTTAAAATCTAAATGACGTCAAGTAGTTTTCTTAAATTCTGAACTTATCTTACCGATTCTATTTCCTTGTAAAATACGGGATTTATGCTACAATACTAAAAATCTTTGGAGGTGTTTTATGAAAAAACTAAGTCCTAACAGTCACATTCGCGTACTCAGTCCGTCAGATTCAATTGCTCGCTTGGGTGGATTTGAAGCCAACCTTTCTCCCAAAGAAACGTTAGAAAATCTAGGATTTCGTGTGTCATTTTCAGAACATTATTTAGAATCTGATATGCTCTCTTCTTCTTCAATCAAGAGCCGTGTTGCTGATTTGCACGCTGCTTTTGCTGATGACTCTGTTGATGCTATTCTGGCTACGATTGGTGGTTTTAATTCTAACGAACTGTTGCCCTATATTGACTACGACTTAATTGCCAAACACCCTAAAATCATTTGTGGGTTTTCGGATTCGACAGCCTTTTTGAATGCTATTTTTGCTAAAACTGGAAACCTCACTTACATGGGACTGTCATATTCTAGTTTTAAAATGAAAGAAGGTCAAGATTACCAGATAAAGGCTTGGTTAAATGCCATGACAAAATCAGCTTATGACCTTGTTCCAAGTCAAGAGTGCTCAAGCGACCCTTGGTATGACCCAACACAACCACGCCATTTTATGCCAACAGAATGGAAAATTTACAACGCAGGGAAAGCTTCTGGCACCATTATTGGTGGAAATTTATCTACTTTTGGACTCCTTCGCGGAACACCTTACGCCCCTCAAGTCAACGATTATATCCTTTTCTTAGAAGAGGCAGAAGAAGATGACTATCATGATTTTGACCGCAATTTAGCAGCCATTTTACAAGCTTACCCCAATCCAAAAGCGGTGCTTATCGGACGCTTCCCAAAGGAATGCCAAATGACACCCGAAATATTAACCTATATCCTAGACAAGCACCCACTTCTTAAAAGCATTCCTGTCATGTATGACCTTGATTTTGCCCACACTCAGCCACTCTTTACAATCACTATCGGCGCACAAGCAAGCATTGACACTGATACTTTGAGTATTCATATCGAGGAATAAATAACCTAAAAAAAGAATAATTAAAGTATTTTCATTTGCAGATTTGCAAATAAACCGATTTCATCAATTCCTCTGCTAAAATGGGGTTGTAATCTAAGGAGGAAATCTACTATGTTGAACCGCTTAATTATTTTATTACCTATTCTTATTTTTTTGCTTTTGCCACTTATTTAATAAGCAACCCTTAATAATAAACTTTAAACAAAACTCTTTTCATGACACAAAAAGAACCACTCTTATCTAATCTCTGTAAGGGCGGTTTTTATTTGTTTAGTTTTGGTCAAAAAGACTTGATAGATTTGCCTTTAAAAAAGCAACAATGGTCGGATTGCCAACTTCTTCGACGCAAGCAATATAATGCTCCAAATCAGAATGGTCATCTAACCCACTTTCGCGATATGGGTAATAATTTTTTTCGAGAAATTCAAGCAAATCGTCGCAAATATATCTTGATAAGTTATGATTTTCTCCAAACATTCAATAAATAAGTCGCTTGGTAAATTTTACGATAACTAATCAGGGTCAAAATCAAGTTCAGAAAAACAAGCTTTGCACTTTTCTTATGATTTGGCAAAGATAAATACAATTTATCTCGCTCGACTTACTATTATCAGTTGAAACCACTAGATGGGCACGACAAAGATAAAGAGACTAAAGGCAAAATTCAAGAAATTTATTATGAGCATAAAGGAAATTATGGCTATCGCCGAATAACTCCGGAATTGAGGAATCGTGGTTTTGTAGTGAACCAGAAGAAGGTCCAACGTCTGATGAAGCTCCTTGGTTTAAGTTCCCAAATTTGTCGTAAACGCAAGTATTCTTCATACCAAGGAGAAGTTGGCAAGAAAGCAGATAACCTTAGTGACCAAGGTTGGCAATATCAACATCAGTATTAACATCAATTTTTAGAGGATAAAGGGATCCAGACGTCCATGTCACGTAAGGGAAATAGTCCAGACAATGGTATGATGGAGTCCTTCTTTGGCATTCTTAAGTCTGAGATATTTTATGGTTACGAGAAGACGTTTCACTCACTTGAGCAATTGGAACAAGCTATTGTAGACTATATTGATTATTACAATAACAAACTAATCAAGGTAAAATTAAAAGGACTCAGTCCTGTGCAATACAGAACTAAATCCTTTGTGTAAATTAATTGTCTAACTTTTTGGGGTCAGTACAGAAGGCTCGGGGTATTAATTATTCTGATTTAATCGCTTCAATCAAAGCCTCAGCTTGATTCTGAAGGCTTTCAAGAACTTCTTCTGTTACTACGAATTTTCCATCTACCCAGGCTGTATCATTTACACGTGTCGCTGTAAAATCACCAACTACTTGGGTACGGATAAATGGTAACAATTCTTTGTAGGCATCAAAAAGTTGATTGTGACCACCATTAGCAACTGATGATACAGTTACAATCTTATCTTGAAGAGCTGATGGTCCTGAAGGATCTGATAGATCAAGGGCACGACTCAACCAGTCAAGCAAATTTTTCACTGGCCCAGGAATTGAAAAATTATAAACCGGTGAGAAAATCCAGATAGCATCAGCAGCCAAGATCTGCTCTCGAACTTCTGTCAAAACAGGAAGAATTGGACTTTCTAAATCCTGATTAAAAACAGGTAATTGACTATATTCAAGATAAGAAACATTAGCTTTACCAGCTAGCATTTTCTCAGCTTCTTCTGCTAATTGGTGGTTAAATGATCCCTTACGAAGAGAACCAACGATAAATAGAATGTTTTTCATGATAAATTTCCTTTGTATTTCTAATAATCATTTTTACTACTACGTAGTAATATAATTGATTTTAGTATAAATATAAAGAAATCTCTGCTCAGACATTCTTAAATTTTTTCAGAAGCTCTACCAATTGGGACTGTTCGTCAGGAGACAAAACGGAAAAAGTCTCATCAATTGCTCGCTGATGTGGGGGATTGCTGCTTGGATAATACGGCGTCCCTCATCCGTCAAATCAATCTCAAAAGCACGCTTATCTGTTTGACAGGCTTTTCGTATCAACCAACCCTTTTTATCCATGTTTTTAATGACGACAGTCATATTACCCGAAGTGGCAAGCATGCAATCAATTAATTCGCTAATCTTCATACGCCCCTTGGCATTAAGCATATCCATGACTCCAAATTGAGTTGGTGTCAAATTAAATTCTTTAAAGGTCTCAGAAACCTTTGGCATCGATGGTCCGAAAAGCCTTACGCATAACAACCATACTTTTTACAGCCATGTTTTTATCTAGATCACTCATTCTAGTCCTTTCCAAATAGATGCTATTTTTAATAATCTACCACAGTTTTTCTAAAAGTGGTATATAAAAATGAAAAAAATAAGAAAAAGAGAATTCTGAGATATCTAACCAATATCTCAGAACTCTTTCATTTCTAACTATTACGATTCCAAAAAAGGGCTAATAAGATAACAGCACCTAATACCGAAGGAACTATAGCTGTATCTGCTAGCATTGGTCCCCAATTTCCAAAAAGAAGCTGACCAACAAATGCACCAAACCATCCTACAAAGGTCTTACCAATGCAACCCATATGTTCTCCTCTATTCGAAATAGCAGAGGCAATAAGGCCAATTAGAAAACCAACTATCATACTTCCAATCATGAGAAATCCTCCACAATACTTAAATCACCCAATCACCATTTCGGAAGATTGGTACACGGCTACCATCATGGTGGATGCCATCAATATTCATTTGATTTGAGCCAATCATAAAATCTACATGTACATCAGAACGGTTAAGACCAGCTGCTTTAAGTTCCTCTTCTGTCATATCTGCTCCTCCCTCAACACTGGTCGCATAGGCTGCTCCAATAGCTAGGTGGTTGGATGCATTCTCATCAAAGAGGGTATTGAAGAAGGTAATCCCAGATTGTGAAATAGGGCTTGAATCTGGTACCAAGGCACATTCACCTAGAGCACGCGCCCCATTATTGTTGAAGACGAGATTCTTCATCACTTTCTCACCTTGGTCTGCTGTAATATCTACAATTTCACCATCTTTGAATGTTACTTTGATTCCCTCAATAATATTACCATTATAGCTTAGTGGTTTTGTACTTGAGACATAACCATATGCACGACGGAAATCTGGTGCCGTAAAGACCTCTTCTGTTGGCATATTAGGAAGGAAGCTCTCTCCCTGGGCATTGATTGCACCTGCAGACTCCCAAACGTGGTTTTTCGGCAAACCAAGGGTCAAATCTGTTCCTGGTGCTGTGTAATGAAGGGCTGAGAATTGTGCTTCATTGAGTATACGTGCTTTAGCATCTAAACGATCAGCATGTTCCTTCCAGGCACGTACAGGATCCTTTTCGTAAACACGACAGGTCTTGAAAATTTGGTTCCAAAGTAAATCTACGGCTTCCTCATCACTCGAAGCATTAGGAAAGACCTTCTTAGCCCATTCTTTACCTGCTGCTGCAGCTACTGTCCAACTAAGCTTATTAGACTGAGTTGCTACCTGCATAGGTTTAAAGGCCGCTCCAATAGCCTTAGCATGAGCAAATAGACGTTCAGGAGCTACACCATTAAGGGCACCTGGATCAGAAGAACGGACTCCTAAACGACTTGCTTTCTTTTCTAACAAATATTCCATCTCCGCTTTTTTATAAGCTGGAACCTCTTCGATTCGATTCGTCTCTGCATGCAAGAAACGCTCGCGATTAATAGTATCATCCGACCATTGAACAATTACCTCAGCTGCTCCTAAAGCATAAGCTTCTTTTACTAAGAGGTGAGCCAGCTCTGCTTGTTCTACATCAATGCTCAAGGCCACTGTGTGACCAGGCTGCACATTAATCCCATTAGCAACCAATAATTTAGCATATTTCTCAAGATTTTCTTTAAAATTTGGTAAAACCATGATTAACTCCTTGAAACTGTAATTTTCTATCAGTATACCATAAGACGAAGAAAAAAGTTTTCTATCAGCTTTGGCTTTTTATCATCACATACAGATATCTAAACAAAAAGAGAACGGAGACTGACTCCATTCTCTCAAGGTTGATGACAATTCACTTTAGCTATTAAAAGAAATCATCAAAAAGACTTAACTGATTATCTTCTGGCATATTTCCTAGAATGCCCATTTCATCTAATCTTTCAACCAAGGTTGATGATAGGCCTCCTCGTTTACGCAATTCTGTTTTGGAGAGAAATTCCCCTTCTTCACGCGCAGCAACCAATTGCTTCGCAACGTTTTCACCCAAACCTTCAAGTGCGATAAACGGAGGAATCAAGGTATCTCCTTCAATCAAAAATTCAGTCGCCTGACTCTTATAAAGATCTAACTGGCCAAAAGTAAAGCCACGTTCTAACATTTCATTGACAATTTCAAGCGTTGTAAACAAGTCATTTTCAAGATTAGTCGCTTCATTTCGTTGGCGCTTCTCCTTAATATCTTCCATTCGAGCTTTAACAGCATCGAGCCCTGCAGACATAGTCTTAAGCTCAAATGCTTTGGCTCGAATCGAGAAGTAAGCACAATAGTAATAAATAGGATGGTGCACCTTGAAATAAGCTACGCGAAGGGCCATCATAACGTAGGCAGCCGCATGGGCTTTAGGAAACATGTACTTGATTTTACCACAAGATTCAATATACCAGTCCGGAATATTATTTTCACGCATGGCTTGAATATAACCATTTCGCTCTTCTTCAGAAATTTTCAACCACATTCCCTTACGCACACGTTCCATAATGGTAAAGGCCATCTTAGGATCTAACCCTGCATGCATTAGGTATACCATGATATCGTCACGACAACCGATAACTGTTTTCAGGGTGGCAATACCTTCCTTAATCAAATCTTGTGCATTACCCAACCAAACATCTGTACCATGGGATAAACCAGATAACTGTAAGAGTTCCGCAAAGGTCGTCGGATGCGTCTCTTCGACCATACCACGAACAAAGTTAGTCCCAAACTCAGGGATTCCCAACACGCCCGTTGAGGTCCCAATTTGTTCAGGCGTTACCCCTAAAACCTCAGTCCCTGAAAAAAGTTTCATCACATCCGGATCATCTGCTCGAATATCCTTTGGATCAATTCCTGATAGGTCCTGTAACTTACGAATCATAGTCGGATCATCATGTCCCAGAATATCTAGCTTCAACACGTTCTCATCGATATCGTGGAAGTTAAAGTGAGTTGTCTGCCAAGCAGCAGTTACATCATCAGCCGGATATTGAACAGGTGTAAAATCATAGACATCCATATAATTTGGAATAACAACGATACCACCTGGGTGCTGACCTGTATTTCGCTTAACCCCAGCAACACCCATAGCCAAACGATCAACCTCAGCATCACGATAGAACTTATTGTAATCACGTTCGTAACCCTTGACAAAACCATAAGCTGTCCGATCTGCAACAGTACCTACCGTTCCAGCACGGAAGGCATATTGCTCTCCAAAAATATCACGTACATCCAAGTGAGCCGACGGCTGATCATCTCCTGAGAAGTTCAAATCAATATCAGGAACCTTATCCCCATCAAAACCGAGGAAGGTCTCGAAAGGAATATCCTGACCATCTTTTTTATACTCAGTTCCACATTCTGAACACTCCTTATCAGGCAAATCAAAGCCAGAGCCATAAGAACCATCCGTGATAAACTCTGAGTGTTGGCATTTAGGACATAAATAATGAGGTGGCATAGGATTTACCTCAGTAATTCCAATCATTGTTGCAACAAAACTAGAGCCAACAGACCCCCGAGAGCCAACCAGGTAGCCACGTTCATTTGAACGGTTCACCAGCATCTGCGATGCCAGATATATTACGGCAAATCCATTACCAAGAATTGAGGACAACTCTTTCTCAATCCGCAAGTCAATAATATCAGGCAAAGGATTACCATAAAGCTCAAATGCTTTAGCATAAGTCATCTCTGCAACCTGTTCTTCTGCACGATCAATATAAGGTGTATACAAGTCTTTTTTGACGACTTCAACCTCTTCGATTTGATTTGCCATAGCTTGTGTATTAGCTACAACAATCTCATAGGCTAAGTCTTTCCCCAAAAAGGCGAATTCATCTAGCATCTCATTGGTTGTTCTAAAATGAGCTTCCGGTAGAGGAGCAGGTTGAGCGTTTTCCCCCTTACCAATTGGCCTATTGATCATAGCTCCTTGTCCCAAAGCACGAACAATGATTTCACGATAAATGGCATCTTCAGGATTGATATAATGTACATTTCCCGTAGCAAGCACAGGCTTGTCAAGACGATTAGCAACTTCAATCAAATCCCTAATAAGTTGTTCTATAGCTCCCTCATCCTTGATTAAATCCTTTGCAATCAATGGCGCATAAATCGCTGGTGGCATAACTTCAATAAAATCATAGTATTTAGCAACTTCAACTGCCTTATCAATACCATGAGACAAGAGAGTATCAAAAACTTCACCATCTGCACATGCGGAACCGACTATGATTCCCTCACGATACTCATCTAAAACCTTACGAGGAATACGGGCTACTCCCTCAAAATATGATACATTTGATAGGCTTACCAATTTAAAGATATTCTTCAAACCCGTTTGATTCTGAACATATAGCGTCGCATGTTTGACACGAGACTTCTTATACGAATCATCAGAGACCAATTCTGTGTTCAACTGTTCCAGATTAGTCAATCCATGCTTTTCGAATACATCTTTAATGAAAATAAACAACAAACGACCTGTTGCTTCCGCATCATAGTTGGCCATGTGGTGGTGGTCCAAGGCAACGCCAAAACGCTTTGTCAAAGGACCCAAACCATGACGTTTATACTCAGGATAAAGATTCCGTGCAAATTCTAAAGTATCAATAACCGGTTGTGAGATTGTCGGTAACTGATGTCTTTCATAATTGGCATTCATAAACCCAACGTCAAAGGTCGCATTGTGGGCGACTAGCACAGCTCCTTTACAGAATTCTTGAAACTCCTGTAAAACTTGCACTAAAGGTTTGGCACCTTTAACATGATTATCAGTAATACCAGTCAATTCAGTCGTAAACGCAGAAAGCGGATATCCTGGATCAATGAATTCATCAAATTGCTCAACAATATTACCTTTATGCATTTTTGATGCCGCAATCTGGATCAAATCATTATGAACAGCAGACAAACCTGTTGTTTCTACGTCGAATACAACATAAGTTGCTTCTTTTAATTCCAAATTTTCGGAATTATAAACAATAGGAACTTTGTCCTCAACAAGATTGGCTTCAAGACCAAAAATCGCCTTAATTCCAGCTTTCTTAGCTTTATGGTATCCATGAGGAAAACTTTGAACATTTGCATGATCTGTTATCGCAACTGCTGGATGTCCCCAAAAAGCCGCTGTATCGATAAGCTCTTCAACTGTTGGTATAGCATCCATAGTTGACATGTTAGTATGAGCATGAAATTCAACTCGCTTCTGTCCCTCGGGCATCAAATCCTTACGAGGAGTATGAGAAATTTCCTTAATATCTTGTACGTTCATAGTCAAACTATGTGTAAAAGGATTATTCTCAATACGACCTCGAACTCTTACCCAGTTTCCTTTTTTGATCATACCGAACTTAACAAGTTCTTCGCTATCCTTCACCCAACGTTGCATAGCAAAACTAGAGGTATAATCAGTTACCTTAAAATTTATTATAATCCTACCTGTTTTCGTTTCACGTTGCTCCACATCAAAAATATATCCTTCAAAAATAATCCTATTTTCTTCAGAATTGACTTCAATCATTGGAGTAATCTCAGCCTTATCAAAGCTTGCAACTCGTTGACTTTGTTTCTCAGCAAAATTTTGGGCCTGATGCTTCTGAGGTGGTGGTACCGGCGAACTTTGAACAATTGATTGAAGTGCTTGTCTAGCTTGAGATTCTGCTTCTTCTTGTAAGGAGATCTTATTTGTCTCGTAAGCCTCTTCAAGAAAGGATGAAGCTTCTTTATCCTCAAGAACCGAAATAGAAACATTAGATAAACCAACATTCGAAAGAACATCAGCAATCAGGGCTATAAATCTCTCATGTAAATTCTCTCTAAGGATATGCGCAGGAGCCTTAACAGAAATACTATTATTAGAAATCTCAATCCCCAAATTGGAGAATAGGGAATAGATTGAAAAGTGTGATGATTTTAAAATATCTAAAGCATATGAAAAATAAGCTTCAAGTAAAGATTGATCACAAGAAATATCTTCTACATTAATCATATATGAAACTTTAGCCCCTAAAGAATCAAAAGAAGAATGAAGCAGATTATCAAAAAGAGTGAAAGTCTCATATGACAGTAGATTTCTGAAAGAAAAAACAAAAAACCAATGACGTTTTGATTTAAATAGCTTTACTGATTCAATAGAACCACTTTTAATTTCATTATAAGCTTCCTCATGCTGTGGAAAATGAATTTGTTTTAAAAGAAGCTTAAATTTATCAGACATAAAAAATAACTCCTATATACAAAAAAACACTCCTTATGGAGTGCAACTTATACCGGCGGCCGGGGTCGAACCGGCACGTCCTTGCGGACACTGGATTTTGAGTCCAGCGCGTCTGCCAATTCCGCCACGCCGGCAAAGTTTTACTGGGGTAGCTGGATTCGAACCAACGCATGAGGGAGTCAAAGTCCCTTGCCTTACCGCTTGGCTATACCCCAAAAATAGGCGAATGAGGGGAATCGAACCCCCGAATGTCAGAGCCACAATCTGATGTGTTAACCACTTCACCACATTCGCCACCTTATTAACACGGGCAGTAGGAATTGAACCCACACTGAAGGTTTTGGAGACCTTAGTTCTACCTTTAAACTATGCCCGTAACTATGGAAGGGGAGGGATTCGAACCCCCGAACCCGAAGGAGCGGATTTACAGTCCGCCGCGTTTAGCCTCTTCGCTACCCTTCCAAAATATAAATAAATGGCGCGAGACGGAATCGAACCGCCGACACATGGAGCTTCAATCCATTGCTCTACCAACTGAGCTACCGAGCCATATTGCGGGAGCAGGATTTGAACCTACGACCTTCGGGTTATGAGCCCGACGAGCTACCTAGCTGCTCCATCCCGCGTTAATTATAAGGAGGATGTGGGATTCGAACCCACGCACGCTTTTACACGCCTGACGGTTTTCAAGACCGTTCCCTTCAGCCGGACTTGGGTAATCCTCCATAAAATATAGTCCGTACGGGATTCGAACCCGTGTTACCGCCGTGAAAAGGCGGTGTCTTAACCCCTTGACCAACGGACCATATAATGGGCACGAGTGGAATCGAACCACCGACCTCACGCTTATCAGGCGTGCGCTCTAACCATCTGAGCTACGCGCCCAAGCTAAATGCTTGGATATTTGTTTCCAAATAAAGCGGGTGACGAGAATCGAACTCGCGACAACAGCTTGGAAGGCTGTAGTTTTACCACTAAACTACACCCGCTAAATGGGAGTTAACGGGATCGAACCGCTGACCCTCTGCTTGTAAGGCAGATGCTCTCCCAGCTGAGCTAAACTCCCTATTTGCTAAGCGACTACCGTATCTAACAGGGGGCAACCCCCAACTACATCAGGCGTACTAGGGCTTAACTTCTGTGTTCGGCATGGGAACAGGTGTATCTCCTAGGCTATCGTCACTTAACTCTGAGTATTCTCAACTCAAAATTGAATATCTATACTGTATCAAGAAACCAAATCGTTGTCAATATATCTCAGTTACTTTCGTTGGATAAGTCCTCGAGCTATTAGTATTAGTCCGCTACATGTGTCACCACACTTCCACTTCTAACCTATCAACCTGATCATCTCTCAGGGCTCTTACTGATATAAAATCATGGGAAATCTCATCTTGAGGTGGGCTTCACACTTAGATGCTTTCAGCGTTTATCCCTTCCCTACATAGCTACCCAGCGATGCTCTTGGCAGAACAACTGGTACACCAGCGGTAAGTCCACTCTGGTCCTCTCGTACTAGGAGCAGATCCTCTCAAATTTCCTACGCCCGCGACGGATAGGGACCGAACTGTCTCACGACGTTCTGAACCCAGCTCGCGTGCCGCTTTAATGGGCGAACAGCCCAACCCTTGGGACCGACTACAGCCCCAGGATGCGACGAGCCGACATCGAGGTGCCAAACCTCCCCGTCGATGTGAACTCTTGGGGGAGATAAGCCTGTTATCCCCAGGGTAGCTTTTATCCGTTGAGCGATGGCCCTTCCATACGGAACCACCGGATCACTAAGCCCGACTTTCGTCCCTGCTCGAGTTGTAGCTCTCGCAGTCAAGCTCCCTTATACCTTTACACTCTGCGAATGATTTCCAACCATTCTGAGGGAACCTTTGGGCGCCTCCGTTACCTTTTAGGAGGCGACCGCCCCAGTCAAACTGCCCGTCAGACACTGTCCCCGATAGGGATAACCTATCTGGGTTAGAGTAGCCATAACACAAGGGTAGTATCCCAACAACGCCTCACTCGAAACTGGCGTCCCGAGGTCATAGGCTCCTACCTATCCTGTACATGTGGTACAGATACTCAATATCAAACTGCAGTAAAGCTCCATGGGGTCTTTCCGTCCTGTCGCGGGTAACCTGCATCTTCACAGGTACTAAAATTTCACCGAGTCTCTCGTTGAGACAGTGCCCAAATCATTACGCCTTTCGTGCGGGTCGGAACTTACCCGACAAGGAATTTCGCTACCTTAGGACCGTTATAGTTACGGCCGCCGTTTACTGGGGCTTCAATTCATGCCTTCGCTTACGCTAAGCACTCCTCTTAACCTTCCAGCACCGGGCAGGCGTCACCCCCTATACATCATCTTACGATTTAGCAGAGAGCTGTGTTTTTGATAAACAGTTGCTTGGGCCTATTCACTGCGGCTGACCATCAGTCAGCGCCCCTTCTCCCGAAGTTACGGGGCCATTTTGCCGAGTTCCTTAACGAGAGTTCTCTCGCTCACCTGAGGCTACTCGCCTCGACTACCTGTGTCGGTTTGCGGTACGGGTAGAGTATAATTAACGCTAGAAGCTTTTCTCGGCAGTGTGACATCACTAACTTCGCTACTAAACTTCGCTCCCCATCACAGCTCAATGTTAAAGATATAAGCATTTGACTCATATCACACCTCACTGCTTGGCCAGACACTTCCAATCGTCTGGTTTAGTTAGCCTACTGCGTCCCTCCATCACTATATACTCTAGTACAGGAATATCAACCTGTTGTCCATCGGATACACCTTTCGGTCTCTCCTTAGGTCCCGACTAACCCAGGGCGGACGAGCCTTCCCCTGGAAACCTTAGTCTTACGGTGGACAGGATTCTCACCTGTCTTTCGCTACTCATACCGGCATTCTCACTTCTATGCGCTCCAGCACTCCTCACGGTACACCTTCTTCGCACATAGAACGCTCTCCTACCATACCTATAAAGGTATCCACAGCTTCGGTAATATGTTTTAGCCCCGGTACATTTTCGGCGCAGGGTCACTCGACTAGTGAGCTATTACGCACTCTTTGAATGAATAGCTGCTTCTAAGCTAACATCCTAGTTGTCTGTGCAACCCCACATCCTTTTCCACTTAACATATATTTTGGGACCTTAGCTGGTGGTCTGGGCTGTTTCCCTTTCGACTACGGATCTTAGCACTCGCAGTCTGACTGCCGATTATATCTCATTGGCATTCGGAGTTTATCTGAGATTGGTAATCCGGGATGGACCCCTCACCCAAACAGTGCTCTACCTCCAAGAGACTTAACATCGACGCTAGCCCTAAAGCTATTTCGGAGAGAACCAGCTATCTCCAAGTTCGTTTGGAATTTCTCCGCTACCCACAAGTCATCCAAGCACTTTTCAACGTGCCCTGGTTCGGTCCTCCAGTGAGTTTTACCTCACCTTCAACCTGCTCATGGGTAGGTCACATGGTTTCGGGTCTACGACATGATACTAATGCGCCCTATTAAGACTCGGTTTCCCTACGGCTCCGTCTCTTCAACTTAACCTCGCATCATATCGTAACTCGCCGGTTCATTCTACAAAAGGCACGCTCTCACCCATTAACGGGCTCGAACTTGTTGTAGGCACACGGTTTCAGGTTCTATTTCACTCCCCTCCCGGGGTGCTTTTCACCTTTCCCTCACGGTACTGGTTCACTATCGGTCACTAAAGAGTATTTAGGGTTGGGAGATGGTCCTCCCAGATTCCGACGAGATTTCTCGTGTCTCGCCGTACTCAGGATACTGCTAGGTATAAAGACTATTTCGAATACGAGGCTATTACTCTCTTTGGCCTACCTTCCCAGGTAGTTCTTCTATAATCTTTAAGTCCACGTTGCAGTCCTACAACCCCGAAGAGTAAACTCTTCGGTTTGCCCTCTTGCCGTTTCGCTCGCCGCTACTAAGGCAATCGCTTTTGCTTTCTCTTCCTACAGCTACTTAGATGTTTCAGTTCACTGCGTCTTCCTCTACATTACCTTAACAGTAATGAGTGACAGGCATTACCTGCCGGGTTCCCCCATTCGGACATCTCTGGATCATTGCTCACTTACAGCTCCCCAAAGCATTTCGTCGTTAGTCACGTCCTTCATCGGCTTCTAGTGCCAAGGCATCCACCGTGCGCCCTTATTAACTTAACCTTATTTTTGGCCTTTCGACCTAACTCATTAAATATTCACAGCGTTTCGGTTTATTTTCTTGTTACTATCTATATGTAATTACTTACATATGGAATTTGATATAGATATTCAATTTTCAATGGACAATACTTGAATCTTTCGATTCAATGGAGCCTAGCGGGATCGAACCGCTGACCTCCTGCGTGCAAAGCAGGCGCTCTCCCAGCTGAGCTAAGGCCCCACAAGACCTCTCAAAACTAAATAAGAAACTCAAGTACATTCCGTTTTTCCTTAGAAAGGAGGTGATCCAGCCGCACCTTCCGATACGGCTACCTTGTTACGACTTCACCCCAATCATCTGTCCCACCTTAGGCGGCTGGCTCCAAAAGGTTACCTCACCGACTTCGGGTGTTACAAACTCTCGTGGTGTGACGGGCGGTGTGTACAAGGCCCGGGAACGTATTCACCGCGGCGTGCTGATCCGCGATTACTAGCGATTCCGACTTCATGTAGGCGAGTTGCAGCCTACAATCCGAACTGAGATTGGCTTTAAGAGATTAGCTCGCCGTCACCGACTCGCAACTCGTTGTACCAACCATTGTAGCACGTGTGTAGCCCAGGTCATAAGGGGCATGATGATTTGACGTCATCCCCACCTTCCTCCGGTTTATTACCGGCAGTCTCGCTAGAGTGCCCAACTGAATGATGGCAACTAACAATAGGGGTTGCGCTCGTTGCGGGACTTAACCCAACATCTCACGACACGAGCTGACGACAACCATGCACCACCTGTCACCGATGTACCGAAGTAACTTTCTATCTCTAGAAATAGCATCGGGATGTCAAGACCTGGTAAGGTTCTTCGCGTTGCTTCGAATTAAACCACATGCTCCACCGCTTGTGCGGGCCCCCGTCAATTCCTTTGAGTTTCAACCTTGCGGTCGTACTCCCCAGGCGGAGTGCTTAATGCGTTAGCTGCGGCACTGAATCCCGGAAAGGATCCAACACCTAGCACTCATCGTTTACGGCGTGGACTACCAGGGTATCTAATCCTGTTCGCTCCCCACGCTTTCGAGCCTCAGCGTCAGTTACAGACCAGAGAGCCGCTTTCGCCACCGGTGTTCCTCCATATATCTACGCATTTCACCGCTACACATGGAATTCCACTCTCCCCTTCTGCACTCAAGTTTGACAGTTTCCAAAGCGAACTATGGTTGAGCCACAGCCTTTAACTTCAGACTTATCAAACCGCCTGCGCTCGCTTTACGCCCAATAAATCCGGACAACGCTCGGGACCTACGTATTACCGCGGCTGCTGGCACGTAGTTAGCCGTCCCTTTCTGGTAAGCTACCGTCACAGTGTGAACTTTCCACTCTCACACCCGTTCTTGACTTACAACAGAGCTTTACGATCCGAAAACCTTCTTCACTCACGCGGCGTTGCTCGGTCAGGGTTGCCCCCATTGCCGAAGATTCCCTACTGCTGCCTCCCGTAGGAGTCTGGGCCGTGTCTCAGTCCCAGTGTGGCCGATCACCCTCTCAGGTCGGCTATGTATCGTCGCCTAGGTGAGCCATTACCTCACCTACTAGCTAATACAACGCAGGTCCATCTTGTAGTGGAGCAATTGCCCCTTTCAAATAAATGACATGTGTCATCCATTGTTATGCGGTATTAGCTATCGTTTCCAATAGTTATCCCCCGCTACAAGGCAGGTTACCTACGCGTTACTCACCCGTTCGCAACTCATCCAAGAAGAGCAAGCTCCTCTCTTCAGCGTTCTACTTGCATGTATTAGGCACGCCGCCAGCGTTCGTCCTGAGCCAGGATCAAACTCTCATTAATACTTTAATAATTGTTCGAGCGTTAACTCATTACCGTCGTCTGACGATTTATTCTTGTAAATTGACAGGTTATAATTCTTCTATCATAACCCTGCACTTGGTTTCTTATTCAGTTCTCAAAGGTCTTTGCCTCTCTTGAGACAACTTCTATATTCTAGCAAAGACAGAATATCTTGTCAACACTTTTTTTGAAGTTTTTTTCTCTTCTTCGTGCTGGCCGTCTCTCACGAAACAGCTTATTTATAATATCATCCCTTCTTAAACTTGTCAATAGCTTTTTTAAAGTTTTGGAACCTTTTTTATTGCTGAACAAGTTATTTGGGACTTTACTAGTTTATCAAGTTTAAGTAATAAAGTCAATAAATTCTTCTTTTTAAAAAACAAAAAGAAGATACTAGTAACCTTCTTTTAGAATTTTATAGTGCTGCACGCATGCGTGCTTGTGAATTTTC
This sequence comes from Streptococcus thermophilus, assembly GCF_010120595.1. NCBI lineage: Bacteria > Bacillati > Bacillota > Bacilli > Lactobacillales > Streptococcaceae > Streptococcus > Streptococcus thermophilus. The sequence continues at coordinate 437,162 of NZ_CP038020.1, read as the reverse complement.
GACATTACGGATTGAACGTGGTAAAAAAGCACGAATATCATCTTCTTTATAACCCACTTGTAATCTCTTATCATCAATCAAGATTGGACTCTTCAAAATTCTAGGATTTTCTTGAATCAAATCAATTACTTCACTGACGCTAAGCTCATCAATATCACAATTTAGAGCTTTGGCATAGCGATTTTTTTTTGAAACGATGCTCTCAACACCATTCTCTGTTTTTGAAAGGATAGTAAGGATTTCTTCTTTTGTAAGTGGTTCTTTACCAAGATTTTGTTCTTTATAAGGAAGTTGATGCTTGTTCAACCATGTTTTTGCTTTTTTACAACTTGTACAACTTGAAATTGTATAAATCTTAATCATGTTAATTCTCTCTTTCTGTCACATGATACTATTATCTTATCACCTTCTTTGATTTATTAAATCGGTCTAGCGACCTATTTTGAATCTGGGGTGTATTCGCTTTTTTAACTTGTATTGCTCATATTTTCTTCTTAATTCAAATCAAAAAGAAAAGAACCTTTTGGGCTCTTTGACACTTATTCTTCGATTTCAATGGTTGAATCAAGATCTAGAATGAGTTCATCAGACGTGTCTTCAACTTGTGTATCTTCAACAACATCGTCCTCATCTAGCTCAATCAGACCGTAGTGTACGCGTACTTTATGATCGATTTCTGCAAAAATCTCAGGATGATCTGCTAAATACTTTTTAGCATTTTCAGATCCTTGACCAATTTTCTCCCCATTATATGAGAACCAAGCTCCGGCTTTCTGAATAATGCCTATATCACTTGCAATTTTTACAAGTTCACCGGTTTGTGAAATTCCTTCGCCATACATAATTTCAACAAAAGCTTCTTTAAATGGTGGAGCAACTTTATTTTTAACAACCTTAATCTTGGTTTCCTTACCAACATTTTGGTCCTTTTTGTCACCGGTTCCTTTAATTTGTGTATTACCACGTACATCAAGACGTACTGATGCATAGAATTTTAAAGCACGTCCACCTGGGGTAGTCTCTGGGTTACCAAACATGATACCAACTTTTTCACGCAACTGGTTAATAAAGATAGCAATCGTTTTTGTTTTATTAATAGATGCAGAAAGTTTACGCATGGCTTGACTCATCATACGTGCTTGAAGTCCTACATGACTGTCACCAATATCTCCATCAATTTCTGCACGTGGTACCAAGGCCGCAACTGAGTCAACAACAACTAAATCCACTGCACCAGAGTCAATCAGCTTACCTGCAATTTCGAGACCTTGCTCACCAGAATCAGGCTGCGACAAAAGAAGCTCATCGATATTAACACCTAGAGCTGCTGCATACGCAGGGTCAAGAGCATGCTCGGCATCGATAAAAGCTGCGATGCCACCTTCTTTTTGAGTCTGAGCAACTGCATGAAGGGCAACAGTTGTTTTACCTGATGATTCTGGTCCGTAAATTTCAATAATACGACCTTTAGGGTAACCACCCGCACCAAGAGCAATATCCAAAGCTAGCGAGCCTGAGCTCATAACCTGAACTTTTTGCTCTGCACGCTCACCAAGACGCATAACTGCACCCTTACCAAAATCTTTTTCAATATTTTTTAATGCATCGTCGAGTGCTTTGCGACGCTCATCACCAAACTTCTTTGTGATTTCTTCTGTTTTCTTTGTTTTCTTAGCCACTTAATTTCCTCTTCTTTCTGTGTTAAATGACAAACTTAAATTGAGTTGTCCTCTTGTAATAAAGCTTGGCGAACTAGGTTAAAGGCATAGAGTGTACTGATATATCTAACATCAGATCGACTTCTTCCACCTATAACAACCATAATTGACCTCACTTGGTTTCTATCGGCAATACCAATAAAGACTGTACCTGCTTGATGCCCTTCCAAAGCATCTGGTCCTGCTACTCCAGTAAGCGCAATTCCGTAATCACTACCTGTCTTAACTCGGGCACCCTCAGCCATTTTTTCTGCTGTAAAATGACTAACAACACCATGCTCTTCTAATTTAGATAAGGGAATACCCAACATTTTAGCTTTTTCTTCCATGCTATAGGTGACAAAACCACCCTTGAATACTTGTGAAGCTCCAGGAAAATCAGCAACACTAGCTTGAAATAAGCCAGCTGTTAAACTTTCAGCTGCAGTAATAGTTTTGCCATATTTCTTAAGCAAATAGAACACTTCATAAGCTAAGCTATTTGATTCTCCATATCCATAGATGAGATCAGACAAGCTTTTTCCATCTAGAGTTTTAGTAGAACGAATTTGTTCTTCTAAAACATCTAGTTTTCGATCCGCTTCTTCTTGCGACGATGCCTTTGTTGATAAGCGAAGGGTCACTTCTCCCACTTTAGCATAGGGCGCAATGGTTGGGTCTGTTTGGTTAACAATGAGATCTTTAATAATAGTCACCAATTGACTTTCTCCAACACCAAAAAACCTTAGGACTCTAGAATAAAGCGTAGTATGATTCTCTGTAAGAGCTGGAATAAGCTCTCGGTTCACCATAGGTTTGAGTTCACTTGGCGGACCAGGCAAGACAACATAGGTCACTCCTTCAACAGTAATAATTCCTCCAACTGCCAGACCTGTGAGATTTTGCAAGGGGACAGCCCCCTCAACAATTTGCACTTGGCGTTCATTATTAGGCGTTCGTGTATGTTTAGGACGAGTAGCAAAGAAACTATCCAGTTTTTTACTTGCCTCCTCATCAAAAATGAGTTCTTTGCCTAAAAACTTAGCCAATGATTGTTTGGTTAAGTCATCCTCAGTAGGGCCAAGTCCTCCACAGAGTATAACTAAATCGCTACGTTTACTAGACTGGTCTAAGACTGAAAGTAGACGGTTTTCATTGTCTCCTACCGCTGTGTGAAAATACACGTCAATTCCTAATTCAGCTAGTTTTTCAGATAAAAATTGGGCATTGGTATTGGTGATTTGCCCTGTAAGAATTTCAGTTCCTACTGCAATCAATTCAGCTTTCATTGGTTCACCTATATTACTATTCGTAAAATAATCTCAGAAACATGTTTGTTTATAAACTAACACGTTTCTTCCGTCTTGTCAATCAAATCTACTCATTATTTGAAGCCGCAATCATTTTCATGATCATTCACAAATCCAGCTGCTTGTAAAAACGAGTACATGGTAGTCGGTCCTAAAAATTTGAACCCTTTCTTTTTTAGATCTTTTGCAATTTGTTTAGAAAGGTCAGTTAATGATGGAACATCTTTATATGTGAGAACATTATTTATCAAGGGTTTTCCGTCAAAAAAATGCCAAAAATAATGAGACAGGGAGCCAAATTCATCTTGGAGTTTAAGTACTTGTTTGGCATTATTTACGGTTGCTTCTAACTTAAGTTTGTGACGGATGACATCCGGATTTTGAAGCGCTTCTTCCAGTTCACTTAGGCTAAACTGGGCAACTCGACTAATATCATAGTTATGAAAAACACGATTAAAAGCCTGGCGTTTTTTTAAAACCGTTAGCCAGGAAAGCCCTGACTGATAACTTTCTAAGCAAAGAAGCTCAAAAAGTTTTTCATCGTCACCAATAGGCTTTCCCCACTCCTTATCATGATAATCACAATAAAGTTTATTGTCTGTCGGAACCCAACGACATCGATTGACCATTGCTACTCACTTCATCAACATTTTAAGAGCGGACTTAATATATTGCTCTGCCGTTTCATTGGTATCCTCAAAGAAGGTTTTCACTTTCTTAAGCTCTGTGGCTTTGTACCCAAGAGCAAGCAAAGCTTCCATAGCTTCATCCAACTGTTGATTTCCTGCAGTCTGATTTGCCGTAGTATTGGTCGTTTCTGCTGGTAACTCTGCAAATTTTCCTGCCAGATCAAGAACCATTTGTTGAGCAGTCTTTTTACCAATCTTTGGAAATTTCATCAGGTATTTGATGTCACTATTATCAATAGCAGCAACAAGTCCCTGATTATCATCCACAGCCACTATGGCTAGAGCAGTCGTCGGACCTATCCCAGAAACAGAAATCAACTTAAGAAAAACTTCTTTCTCATCTTCAGTATGAAAACCAAAAAGTAGGTGGGCATCATCTCTAATAACTTGATGAAGATACACTTGGATAGTCTGATTCATTTGATCAGAAAAGCTGTAGGGATTAGCCACAGTGACAATATATCCTAGACCATTTGTTTCTATGACAATGTGTTTGGCTGTGATTTTTACTAGGGTGCCCTTGATATAATCATACATAGCTTGCGAGTTCCTTTCTTTTTAAATGTTACATGATGGTTATATAGTTTTTAAACCTACAAAACTTACCTTGTTTTTTACTAATCTCAATCACTGCTGTACTATTGTAACAAAAAATCCACTCGAAAGTGGATTCTGTTTGCTCCCTTTTTTAAGAATGGCTACTCATCTTTAAAGTATCGGTAATCATCTCCAATCCCAAGAGAACATATGTTGAAATACCTAAGGTGAAGGCAATGCTAGAAACATTTACTAAGGTATTCTCCAAACTTGGTCGACCTAACCAAGCCAAAATATAGAAAATCAAACTAATCGCTAAAAATGTTAAGCCAACAAGTAAAAAGTTTTTATAAGTTTTTGTTAGGTGTCTCATCACTCTATCTCCTAACTTAAAGATCAGACCATCATCCTACAATAATATGCTAAAACATTAGAAAATTCCGTATCTTCAACACGATTATAAAACTAACATCTCTATTCGTAAAGCAAGACGAAAAAAAGTTTTAATACTTTCCTAAATCACGTAGGCTGGTATGGTTTTCTTGAATACGACGGAACATTTTTTCCATATCAGACTTGGTAAAGTTGACAAGTACTGGACGGCCGTGAGGACAATTATAGGGATTTTTACACTGTGCAAGCTGTACTAGAAGGTCACGCGCAGAGTAATCATCAAGAGCATGATTGGCCTTTATTGAACGTTTACAACTCATCATGATGGCTAACTCAGCACGATAGGTCTTGACGGATACTTCGTTCGTTAAAAGAAGCATATCACACATCTCATAGACTGCAGATTCGATTTCTTCTTCCTTCATCCAGATAGGGTGCTCTCGAAGAATGAAGGTATTATTCCCATAAGGCTCCAAATAGATGCAAACTTGGTTAAGAAGAGGCATTTTTTCTTGTAAACTAATGTAATCTGAACCTGAAAATTCAAAAAGATAGGGAACCAAAAGTTGTTGTAAACTACTATCAACCACACCTATCTTTTCGCGATAGTACTCATACTTGACACGTTCTTGGGCAGCATGCTGGTCAATGATGTAAAGGCCACCTTGTCCTTGGGCAAAGAGGTAGGTTCCATGCATTTGACCAAAGAACTCCAATTCAGGAAAGGTTGATGTTTCCTCATTGGTCAGATTTTCAAGCATGCGCTTCAATTTCGATTTATTTTTATAGTCAAGTTTTCCGTGTTCGCTATCACTATCATCTGCTGAACGTTTTGCCTGTTTAACAGTAGGTTGCTGTTTGTTTGCTACCGATGAAACTGAAGACTCTGACTTTGATACAAGAGGTTTGATATCCTCTTGAACTGTCTCTGGCGTGACAAAGAAATCATTACGGCTACTGTCATAGTAAAGATTGGTTTGTTTGAGTGGGAGACTCGTCTGAACTGACCTAGTTGCACCTCTAGTACTTGACTTTGCTAGATTTTCAAGGGCATCAGGAATCAAATCCTGCTCTCTAAGGCTTTGAGCAATGGCAGATTTGATAAGGGCCATGAGTTCTTTTTCTTTAGAGATACGTACTTCTTGCTTTGTTGGGTGAACATTGACATCTGCCAAATAAGGATCAATCTGAATATCAATAACTGCAATTGGGAAGCGTCCCACCATAAGTTTAGAACCATAACCATCAAAAATAGCACGGTTAAGGAGGAAGTTTTTTATATAGCGTCCGTTAATGAGAATCGTGATGTAGTTACGGTTAGCACGCGTTAATTCAGGGAGACTGACATAACCAGAAACTTCAAAATCAAGGTCGGAATTTGAAATTTCCACCATTTTTTTTGCTGTTGTTAAGCCATAAATCCCTGCAATAGCTTGACGAAGGTCTCCAGTACCTGATGTCTGTGTCAACTGACGACCGTCATTAAGCAAGGTGAAGGCTACTTCGGGGTGGGCTAAACTCAAACGGTTGACAACATCGACAATATGAGCCAACTCAGCCTGTAAACTCTTCATATACTTGAGACGAGCTGGGGTGTTATAAAACAAGTTTTCAACTGTAATCTTTGTTCCCACTGGGGTTGAAATAGGATCTTGACTCTCAATTTCTCCACCTTTAGCAACAAGTTTTGTCCCATAGACTTCTCCATCCGCTGCTGTCACAATGGTAAGGTGACTAATAGAAGCTATAGAGGGTAGGGCTTCACCTCGAAAACCAAGTGTTCGAATACGAAAGAGATCTCCTTGATTTTTGATTTTACTCGTTGCATGACGGCGCAAACTCATAGCTACATCAGCTTGAGCCATTCCTTCGCCATTGTCTGTGATTTGAATTTTTGAGAGGCCTGATTCTTCAACTTCAATAGTAATCTGGGTGCTTCCTGCATCAATAGCATTTTCCACCAGCTCTTTAACTACACTAGCTGGTCGCTCTACGACCTCACCAGCAGCAATCTGATTGGCTAGAACTTCAGGCAATTCGATAATTTTTGGCATAATTAGTTTTTCTCCCTTCTAAAAGGTTGATAGATCACTGGCGCTGACTTGTTACTTATGATGACTATAAAGCCACAACTCACACACAACTGTTAGCCAAGATAAGGCTGTAGCAATAACAATCATATCTCCATGACGAAGGTTGAACCAAATGAGTCCAGAAAAAATCAATAGATAAATAACTTGAAAAATCCATTGATAGGTTCTAGGAGAGCTTGTCGAATCCAGAAACTGCTTCACAAAGAAATAAAGCAAAAGCAAGTTCAGTGTTAGTGCCTTTTCAAAAGGTGTATAAAAGCTCAAAATCAGACTGCAGACAAGAAAAATTCCTGCTAGCCATTTCATTATAGATTTCATGTGATTACCTCGTCAGTACGTTTTCATTAAGTATAGGGGTTTTCGAAAATATTTTCAACCACTTAGACACCATACAGGACCACATAGACAAACGCTATTGCTGTGGACTAGTAAATAGTGTTTAATAAAGGTGTGAAAGGGAGGAGGCCTCCTCAATTACCAATAAGAAAGGATAGTTATGAAAATAAAAGTTCAGATTGACTCGGTATTCCAAGAAGAAATGTTGCAGATTCAGGCACCTAGTCGGACGCCCAAGATTCAGCAAGTGGTCGAGTTTGTCGAATCTTTGGATGATAACCAACGACTCAAAGGAAAAAAAGATGGCGAAACTTATCTCATCGAGCCTAATGCTATTTCCAGAATTTACATCGAAAATCGCCAAGTTTTAGCTGAAACTATTCTAGGAGAGTACCACTTAGGCTTACGTCTCTATCAAGTTTTAGAAAAACTGCCATCTTACTTTATCAAAATCTCACAATCAGAGATTGTCAACCTCAAAGAAATTGAACGCTTCAACATTACCCCTAACGGCCTCGTTGAAATTCACCTTAAAAACAAGGAAACCACCTACTCATCACGCCGTTCCCTCAAAGCAATAAAGGAGAAATTACAATGAAAAAGCAACTTTTTAAATCAGGCACAAAGGGCATCCTTATCGGACTTGCCGTATCCATGATTATGTCTCTTATCTGGGCACCAAGCTACATGCCTCTAAATCCTCACTCAGCCATTGGACAATGGATGACGTCACATCAGGTTCACGGATCTATGGTATTAGCCTACTGCCTCATCACTTGGTTTGCTATCGGTATCCTTTTTGAAATCGCTAGTTATATTTTCCGTAAGGCTGAGTGGAGTTTGCTTCGTGCAACCCTCACTCACTATGCTTTGACCTGTCTTGGTTTCATTCCACTAGCTACCCTCAGCGGATGGTTCCCCCTACGTTTGACTTTCTACTTGGAGCTAGTCATTGAATTCAGCCTTATCTATCTGCTCGTTTGGGCCTTTTCTTATTGGAAAATGAAAAAGGATATTGAACAACTCAATCAAGAATTGAAACACCTATAAAAGACAAGAAGCCTGTCAATCGACAAGCTTCTTTTATAGTTTCTGTTTTAAATCTGCTACAGCCATCATGACTTGCATCGGTGTCATGTTGTAAATGTCCAAATCACGCAACTCTTGAAGAACTGGATTTTCAGTAAAGTCACCAAAGAGAGAGATTTGCTCGTTGACATGCGTTTCAATGGCAGGCTTTTCTTGAGACGATACCTTTTCCTGAGGTTGGATTACAACTGTCTCTCCTTCTAATTGTGTCAATATGGTGTCAGCACGGTTCAATAAATCTATTGGTAAACCTGCAATTTTAGCTACATGAATACCATAAGATTTATCAGCTGGACCATCGACAATTTTGTGGAGGAAAGTCACTTCGCCATCCTTTTCAAGTGTCGCAACATGGACGTTGACAAGGTGTGTCAAACTGTTTGATAGCGCAGTCAACTCATGATAATGGGTAGCAAACATGGTCTTAGCCCCCACCTTGTCATGAATAAACTCAATAATAGACTGGGCCAAAGCCATACCATCATAAGTGGCTGTCCCACGCCCCAACTCATCAAAAATAATCAAGGAATTAGGTGTCGCTCGCTTAATGGCCTGATTAGCCTCCAGCATCTCAACCATGAAGGTCGACTGACCTGAAATCAGGTCATCTGCGGCACCTATACGTGTATAGATGGCGTCAAAAATTGGTAAATCAACACTATCTGCTGGTACGTAAGCCCCCATTTGAGCCATAACTACTGACAAGGCTAACTGCCGCATATAGGTAGATTTACCACTCATATTTGGTCCTGTGATGAGCTGAATATTGGTCTGACTGTCAAAGGTAATCGTATTTGGAATGTATTCCTGAACGCCCATAACCTTCTCAACCACCGCATGACGGCCCCGATCAATAGCGATACGATGCTCATCATTAAAAACAGGACGAACATAATGATTTTTCTCCGCTGTAACAGCCAAACTCTGAAGCACATCGACTGTCGCAATGGCCTTAGCCAAAGACTGCAAACGGTCGATATAGCGTTCAACTTGCTCACGGACACGCATGAAAATATCATACTCTAGGGTTGACGATTTTTCACGCGCTTCTAGCATTTCACCTTCAATCTTAGCCAACTCAGCAGTTCCAAAACGCTCCGAATTTTTCAGTGTCGCCTTACGGAAGAAATGGTCAGGAACCAAGCTAAGGTTAGAGTTGGTCACATGGAAATAATAACCATCTTTACGGTTATAATCAATTTTTAGTGTTGTAATACCAGACGCTTCACGTTCTTTGGCTTCGATATCCGCAATCCATGACGTCCCCTCGCTCATCACTTTGCGATACTTGTCCAAGGTCTCATCAAAACCATCACGGATAATACCACCTTCTGTAATTGTTGCTGGAGCATCAGGATCAATAGCCAAACGAATCAAACTCTCTAATTCTGGCAAAGCATCTAACTCTTGTAAAAGACCTGACAAGGCATCGTCATTAAAGGACTCCAAGATTGCCTTAATGACCGGAACCTGAGCTAAGGTATGACCTAGCTGAATCAAATCTTTAGGATTAGCCTTGCCAAAGGAAACACGACTGGCCAGACGCTCAATATCGTAAACACCTTTTAGACTCTCGGTCAAGTCACTACGTTCAAAGAAATTGTCCAAGAAAACTTGGATAATATTCTGACGCTCTATGATGGTGGCTTGATTCACTAAAGGACGATCAATCCAAGTTCGCAAGAGACGCATTCCCATGGCTGTCTTGGTTTCATCCAAGAGCCAGAAAAGAGAACCGTGTTTCTTGCCCGTTCTAGCATTTTCCAGTAAATCCAAGCTTGACTTGGTCGCATAGGACATCTGCAAGTAATCCTTTATCTCATAGTGCTGAGCTTTTTGTAAATGACTGAGCTCACGCATCTGAGTGCGATGAACATACTGGAGAAGTTTACCCGCCACACTGCTTTCCAAATCTGTCAAGCTATTACCAATCAAGTGAACATCATCGTAACCTTCTATTTCCTTGGAGAGAAGTAGGTTAAGTTGGTTCACTAAAACTTGTTCGTCAGTTTCAAGTAGATCATATCCAACCACTACTTCACGCGCCTTAAGGTTCTGAATTTCACTACAAACTGAACTAAAATCATCTAACTCCGTCGCAAAAAATTCACCCGTTGACACATCCATATAGGAAAGACCAAAACGACTTCCAACCTTGTCAATGGCCACCAAGAAATTGTTGGCACTATCAGGTTTAGAGCTGTCAACCACTGTACCTGGTGTGATAACCTGAACAACCTCACGCTTTACCACACCGACAGCCTGCTTAGGATCCTCCATCTGCTCAGCAATGGCTACCTTGTAGCCCATCTCAACCAAAACATCAATGTATGCTTGAGCTGAATGATAAGGCACACCTGCCATAGGAATGGGATTATCTGCATTCTTATTACGGCTAGTTAGGCTAATTTCTAAAATCTGGGCAGCCTTAATAGCATCATCGTAAAATAATTCGTAAAAATCCCCCATCCGAAACAGCAAAAAAGCATCTGGATAATTTTCCTTGATATCCAAATACTGCTGCATTCCTGGAGATATTTTTTCCTTAGCCATGTCTTAACTCCTCGTTAATCCTTTCTTCGATAGACTTGGTCACATATTGAATCAAGTCACTGGCATCTTGCATCTTTTGACGGTAATCCTGAACAATGGGCAAATTTTCCAACTCATGCTGAATTAAATCTGCCTGCTCACCAGCCTCCTCATAGGCACGTTGTTTCTCGATCTTTTGAAAAAGCACCGCTTCTTGTTGATAGGCCTTCATCTGTCTAGCCAGATCACTGATCTGAGGAATCTGTCCAATAGATTCCTCAGCCTCTTGAAAAGCAAGAACCGCCTCATGGTGTTTGAGGAGGTCAATTAACTCTTCTTTGGCTTTTTGGAAATCCTGATGAGGAGTGTTCATCAGTGAAACTCACTTTCCAATCTTTCAGCAACCACTGCGTCCTTACAGATTACCAATAGGGTATCTGCGCCAGCAACGGTTCCTAAAATTTCAGGATTTTCATCACTATCAATTATATTTGCCAAGACATCTGCTTCACCCAATTCTGTATGGAGAACCAGCATAAACTGAGCACGGGAAACTGATTTAACATAGTCCTTAACCGTAGGATCCAAACTTGGAAGCACATGCTCAGACAAGCTATAGTAAAGTTTACCTTCCTCATCACGAAGCTTCAACAGGCCAATCTCACGTAAATCACGTGACAAGGTAGCTTGTGTAACCGTGATACCTTCCGCCTCTAGGCGTTGCTTAATTTCCTCTTGTGTCCCAATCTTATCTCTTGAAATCATCTGTTTGATAACAGCTTGACGATCTCTCTTCATTATCTTTCCTCTTTTTATGTACATTCCTTGCATATTATAACAAAATTTTTGTATTTTTTCATGAAATGCCCCCTACTATTTCATAAGTTTAATTAGAGTGATGACAAAGCGATTTTGTGAGCTATTTTAGCAATTCATACCCCATAAGTTGCCGTTTGCTTCCCCCAAAAGTTAGCAAAAAGGAAAGCAAAAAATACCCGTTAGGGTATCAATCAATTTACGAGTTTAGCAGGCAAGTAACAAGCACGGTCAAACGTGCTTGTTTATTTTAATAATACTGCACTTCAATTCCGGTCATGATATTTATTAAAGTGTTATCGCCAATTTTTAAAGAAATCAGATCATTGAATGACGATAGCTGGTATTCCTTATCTGCAATCACTACCCTAATGTCATGAACAGAATTAAGCAAAATCCCACATACTTGACCATTATAATAAAAAGAGGCTTACAGCCTCGCCTCTTTCTAAAACTAAGGGAAGTGGATTGATATAGTTTTCTCTCCCAACTCTCCAAAAAGATCATTCTTTGCAAGATAATATGCTCTATTCGCTATTATATCTGCCATACGTATATGTGGCTTTTTAGCTGAATTACAGTATTCAACAGTTAAACTAGATAGTTTTTCGAATAAGGGAGGATAAAAAATATTCCAGTCTGGGTTAAACGTGCCATATTTAAACTCGTTTAACAGCGCCTCTCTTAACTCATATTTTCCATTAGTCGCAGTACTATGCTCATCTGTAAAAATACTGATCGTATCTACTTCGGTAGTCTCTATTTTACAATCTGCTACAAGACGTTGTAACACCTTTTTCAAACCAACTTTGTAAACATAATCTAAGTAACGCTGCTTACTTTTTTTCTCACAAAAAATCCTATCATGCACCCTGCCAATACTCACCACTATAGAAAATTTTATTTCCCTATTAAGCGACCTAAACAAACTGGCTTTATGTCTATTTTTAAGCCTACTTGCTTTCAGTTCCCCTTTCCTATAATTACTATGGCTTTTTCTTAGTGCTTTTTCCGCAGATATATATCTTCTACCTGAATTCTCTTTGTCCTCAGAAGTTAAAAAAATCACTCCACCATAAACATATATTGTTTCATGTTCTTTATCAAATACTCCTGATTCATCAGTATAAACGTAAATATCCAAATCAAACTCCAATTCAAAAAAATAAGGTCGCCTATTAAATAAGCGACCCCCTTGCGACTGACGAAGTATACACTTCGCTTAAACGTCAATTCAGTTCCACAAGTATACAGCGTACTTCTACCTGTAATTATATTCTATACTATTGATGTCTTTTTTACAAGTAAAATTACCTGTTTTTTGAAAATATATTTTCCCCTATTATCTACCTATAATAGAGTAATAAAGTACCCAAAAAATGCACAATTTTAAAGAGCTTATTTTGTCTAATCTAGTAAAAGTGATAAGGTACAAACAAGTAGGGTATTTTTGAGGGGTAACAAAAAAGGTAATAAAATTGACGAGTTTAGCAGGCAAGGAACCAGCACCAGTAAGGTGCTTTTTTAGTTGTCTCCGCCTAGTTCTTTTATTATATCCGATACTTTTTCTAATCTCAATATTTCGTGTGGCTCAACTCGTTCACCGTCTAAAACGTAGTCATGGATCTTACCATTCTTTCGGACAATCTGGACAGTATCACCTTTAATAAAACCATTGTCCATTGCCTCTTTAAATTCATCATAGGTTAGCATTATATTATCTACTTTTCTTTACTATTCGTGATTGATACAAAAAAAATACGTATCTTTTTTGTAATTCTATTATAACGAAAAATGTTAGCAAACATTAGCATAAATTGGTATAGACACCCTATAAAAAACTGGAAAAATTGCGCGCGATGTAAGACAACACCTTGTCGTGGCTCTCCAGACAGCAATATAGGGGCGGGGGTGCATTTAAAAATAGCCCGAGTATTATCCGGACTATTCTTTGTTTAGGGTGTTCTATGGACGTTATCAGGGTGTTTTATAGCAACATTTCTCAACATTCTTACACCACGCGCCACTATATACTTTTATATTCTAATATTTTCTAACATTTATGGTTTCCATTCCCATATTTTCCAATAATATAGTGGTGTTTTATACCAACATTTTCCAACAATTAGGGCGTTTTATATCAACTTTTTTCAACAATTTAAAAGCACTCAGATAACCCAAGCGCTTTATTATCTATGCTTCACTGCAACCTTTAGAATAGCTCTCAAAGCTATCACAAACACGGTTGAATGGCTCAGATAGGTTACTATCTGATACATAATCAATAAGCATTGTATAGGCGTTATTAGCCTCGTTCTTGCTGATTGTGATATCTATTGTCGGTTGTTTATACGTTCCGACCATATAACCAAGGATAGCATTGGAAACAGTTTGCGCGTGATTCCATAGTTTCAAACTCATGTCTGAAAGTGAATGCCCTAGCGTTGTCTGTATGTTTCTTAAGTGTCATGATGTTTCTCCTTTACTTAATCAGCATAAGTTACAAAGACACTATCCTTTAGGCTTTGCACACTTACAACGTTTTTATCAATCATAAAGTCATTGATACGAGTTTCAAACTCTACGTCATTTTCAATTCTAGACTTTTCAAAACCAAGTGTTTCATGTATTCCGTCTGATACGTGTTCTCTTGTAAATAGTTTAATTTTCATTGTTTTTGATATCCTTTTCTTTTAAAATAGTGATTTGTTCCATTGTTGTCCCCTTTTGTTCCATTGTTGGGAACATATACGAGGCCAGTAGTAGCAAGGGTTTGAGGGTGTTTGTCCCATTGTTCCATTCTTTTCTCTATTCTCTTATATATATAGTTATCATATATATTTATATATTATAAACATTATAAATAGGGGAACAAAGGAACAGAATAGGTCTAATCCCTTATGTATCAAGCGTTTAGGGGTGTTCCCTTGTTGTGCAAACTATGGAACAACAATGGAACAAGGGAACATTATTTTTCTTTGACGATTGAGCGTTGTGCATTACTTAGCTTTCTTTTATCAAATCCATTAGGGTCTAATGTTTGAATATCGCCAGCCTTTACCCTCGCTTTTTTAACAACATAGTTATTTGGGGTTAAGTTTCGTAGTTTTCTAGCGATTTCTTTACCTGCTCCATATAGATTAGGCTTCTGTATTCCCATATCTTCGGCGTACTCTCCTAGGCGTCTCGTGGCTAGAAAGACTGGTACAATGTCTAACTCATGCCAACCTTTAGGAATATATTCGTTTTTTAGAAAATCAAGTAAGTAATCATTATCTTCTTGATATTCCTCTAACAAGTCTTTGACAGCCTTAGGCTCAATAAAATGAGTAAAGGGCTCTTGATTAACAGTTTTATATAGAACATATTCTAAAACGTCTTTATCTGCTAGGAACTCATTTTTTATCCAAGGCTTTTCGATTTGACCATTAAAGTCAGCATTAAATGGCACAATCATAATACGTCTATACCACCCTTTGGTTTTATTCCCACCATTAGGAATATAATTACCCGAAAAGATATTGAATAGCTTAAAAGTCGCCTCAAAGGCTGGTCTCCCTTTTGGGTTAACCAGTACAGTGTCGCCGCTAGTGATACTCATTAGGTCAGACGGGTTTTTCAAGTAGTCGTTAGGTGCTTCGTCACCAATATTACACACCTTACCAACAAGCGTTTCAAGATTAAACTTGTCGCTAAACTGTGCAGGTTTTAAAGCTGACACGTTACTTTCACCGATTAGGTTAATAAGCAAGCGCTGAAACGTTCCCTTACCGTTATTACCGTCACCATAGAAGATAGCGAACTTGTTACGTGTATAATTTGGGTTAATAGCCTCTAGGATAATTTGCCAAAAGAGCGTTACAAGCTCACTATCACCACAAGCAATAGAATTTAACCAATCGTCAAACGTGTTGCCCTCTCTATCCTTAGGGATAGACTTAGGTGGCTTATAAGCAGTGGCTATTTTACTAGTGATAACATACTTAGGATTAAATGGCAGTAATTTCTTGTTTTTCAAATCTAGGATACCATTCTGCACTGGTACTAAATTAGCACTTTCTAGCGGTCTGCTTATCTTCGTCATGGTACGTACCATCATTTTTATTTGTTTCCAGTCGTTCGGCTTTATTCTATTATCAAACGTCTTACACAAAACATTGAACTCGTCCGCGCTAGCGGTATAAATACCCTCGTCTAGGTCATACATATACAGTAAACTATTATCAGGTATATTAGATTTTGTAATGAACGTAAATGTTACGATTTTACTTAGTTCTTTAGCTACGGTGTGAATAGGTGGTATGGGAATTTTGACACCCAAACCATCTTTTTTTCCAACTGTTTCAGCGTGTTCCTCGCGCCATAATTCCCCCGCTTGATAGATACGTTCCATTAACTCATTCATAGACTTAGGTGGCTTAATAGCATTACTTTCATCTAGTTTTTCTTGCAAATCATCAATGTTAATTTCCATTGACACCTCTCTTTCTGATTTCAGCTTTCACAATACTTTCAAAAGTTCTCGCTAGTTCCTCGACTGGTAAAGGATTATTAGTAACGCTATTTGCTATGGTTGTTAGCTCATAGGCAGTGGCTACGTCTGCATTAACCCACTTTGATAGTAATAGCCCCACAAACCTAGTTACCGCAACATTACGCCCACCCTCGTCACCAAAGCCATGTAATAGGGTGTCAAGCACGCGCATGGTAATTGTTTTATTACCGCTTTGTCGTGGTGTGTGATAGTGTGGTTTCTGACTAGCTGTAACCGTATTTGCTACGGGATAGTCACGCCCTCTATTTACAATCTTTTCATAGTCAGCAGGGTCTCCAGTGGTTACTGGTAACCCTTGTAACTGCGACCATGTTAGGCTTGTACTGTCGAAAGGTAGCCCGATTTTGTCCGCTATCTCTTGGACAGTCTGCCTATAAGTCTGTTCTGTCATTGTGTCACTAGGTTTTACCACAAGCCTATAACGTGGCTTTTCTTTGGTGTGCTTAATAGTTGGGTAAATGATGTAAGAATAGCCATGTAAGGCGTTATTTACAACGCTAGGAAAGTCTGTGCTAGCCTCTAGCTCGTCATAGTCTAAGAAAATCAAATCACGGTAAATTAAACTAGCATTATTGCGCTTATAGTTGCCATTCTCATCTTGTTTCACCTCACCACTAAGGCAGTAGGGCGCTGAATTGCGCTTAAAATCGTCTATATCTACGCCTTTTGGTACTGTCCTAGGCCTAAAGGTTGCGACATATTTAAAAGGGTCTTTATTATCGTTTAAATGTAAGTTATTTCCAAACCCTAGGGATTCATAAATAGGCATACTTACACCCTCCTCTAGTTATAGACACCTAGAAAAGCTAGAATATCACTGACACGGTAATAGACTTTGCGCGTGTCTTCCACTGGTGGTTGATAGCGTTTAAGCCCTGCCTCTTCCCAACGTCTTAGGGTGTTATATTTAAGTCCTAGCTCGTCCATAGCTTGCTGGGCAGTGATTAGCCCTAACTGGTGTTTATCGAGCTTAGAATAGCCCTCTAGGGCTTTATCTAGTACCGATATAACCCCTTGGGCGAGCTCCTTTTGGTATTCTTCGCTTAATACTTGCATATTAGCCCCTTTCTAGTATTTTTCTCGTAGTTAGTCACGTCCTCAATAGTCATTAGAACGTCTAACCTTTTTTGCTCGTTCTTAACTTGGTTTTTTAGAGATACAAGCCCCTCTAATAGTTCTTCTTTGGTTTCTG
The DNA here is from genome assembly GCF_010120595.1 of Streptococcus thermophilus. Taxonomy (NCBI): domain Bacteria; kingdom Bacillati; phylum Bacillota; class Bacilli; order Lactobacillales; family Streptococcaceae; genus Streptococcus; species Streptococcus thermophilus. The sequence continues at coordinate 419,923 of NZ_CP038020.1, read as the reverse complement.
CTATATAGTACCCATTACGAGTACCAACCCTAGAGCCAATGATAGGAACACCATAGTGAATAAAATAATTAGGTTACTAATTGCACTGGATATTAGACGAGTGTTGTAACCCGTGATAGTGGCTAGCTCTCCACCAGTCGTAGCATTATCATTTCCTTTCTTTAGGAGAGCTAAAACCGCCATTTCAACCTCTTGCGGTCTATCTCTTTTCATTCACACCTCTTTCTTGGCTACTTACCATAATTTGCCCATTCATCCACATATCAGTGGCGTTCATTAAAAATTCAAACACACTTTCTAACTTCTTGCGGTCTTGTGGTGGGTAACAATCAAATTTATTTTCAAGGGAAAAAGCCACCATAGTGGTGTAAGCCTCTTCGAGTTCTAAGCCAAAGCTTTTAGCTCTTTCGGCTGGTAAGTTAAATTTTTCGGTCATGATGTTCCTCTTTCTAGTTGTAATACTTTCCTTGTGATTGAATATAAGCCCCGTAGCGTGTGCCTACGTTGCGCGGGGTGTTATCTGTCACGGGCTCTATATCAAGCTGAAAATAGCTTTTTTTAAGCCATAAAACAGTTACGGCAAACGATAAAACAATAGCTAGGATAATAAACTGGCTAGCAGATAAATTTAATTCAGTAGTCATAACTTACTCTCCTTTTCCCTCTGCCTCGTATGCTTTTAATTCCTCTGGGTTGTCGCATTCGAGTAGGTAAAAAGCAACCCTATCTAACTCGTTAGAATAAATTTCAATCATATCAAAGACTGTTTCTAGAAAGTTATCTGTTTCATAGCGCAGTAGCCCATTATCTGCCCCAGCGTGTTTCGCAAGCATAAGAGTGTTAGCGTAGTTGCGTAGTGTTTGCAAACCAGTTTTTACGTCCGTCAATTTAAAACCTAGTTTGTTGCTTTGTTTAACTGTGATTGTGTTTTTCTTCGTCATTTTCTTTACCTCGTTTATGTTTAATTACTGGTTAGACCTTGTTTTTTACTGCTATTTTTAAGAGGTAGCGCTCTAAGTAGGGGTATACGATACCAGCAATTCATGGTATAATTGAGGTATCTATATAAATGTTCTAAAACCCGATATAATATGGCTTGCCTGCCAGTGTGTTGCGTTTTAGTTGTAATGTTTAAAGGCTTGTAAGTTTGGTGACTGCGAAGCCTTTTTTGTTTACTTTTGCATACTTTTGTTTTAAAAAAATATATCGTCAATAGTAATATCAGGGAATTGTGGGAGTAGCAACTCTTTAAAATTCCTTTTTTCTTCGTCGGTGAAAGCATTTTTACCAACTTCTTTATTATGATACGTTTGCTTTGTCATACCAAGTCTTTTACCTAACTGGGCTTGCGTTAAACCTAGCATATTCCGATATCCTCTTACTTTGTCTTTGTTCACTTTCTCACCTCCTTTACTTTTGAATACTTTGATAATAAACTTATTTTTTTATTATGTCAATACTTTTATTTACTTTTAGAACAAAAACAACTATAATTACGTTGAGGTATTTATTTATGGAGACAAATAAAAAACAAGTTGGTATGAGAATTAAAGATATAAGACTTTCTCTAGGAGAGTCTATGGAAGAATTCGGTAAGCGTTTTGATACGAGTAAAGGAACGGTAAATAATTGGGAGAAAGGTAGAAACTTACCAAATAAGTCTAATCTTTTAAAAATTGCTAAACTAGGGAAGATTAACCCTAGCGTTCTCTTAAAAGGTGAAACTGCTCCTATGCCATTCCGATTCCCGTCGTTAAATGATATTTTGTACGATCGTAGTAAAGATTATATTTATGAATGTTATGAAATTATAACTTTCAATACAAGTGATGTACGAGAAGAAGATATTATTTATACAATGATTGTAGGCGTAAAGTGTATCTTAGATAAAATACCAAACGGTGACAATGCCAATCGATCTTACACTGATGTTTTAAAAAAGAGCGAGTGGGTTGCTGTTGAAGGTTTTTTAGATAACTTTTTCACTGATGGAGGTAGCCTTTCTTCTCTTTCTTATCCCCAAATCGTAGCCATTAGGGATTTTTTTCAGAAGTTAGTTGATTATCGCCTAGCTGTTGGAAAAAGCCCCAATTAACTTATTTTCTTAAGCTTTACCCCTTGTTCGCTCACTGTTCGATTAAGTTCTAACTGATATAACACTATCTCTTAAACATTCAACCAATCTAAACCCGATATAATATGGCTTGCCTGCTGATGTTTAGAAAGGTTTATCATTATGAAGATTAACGAGATAAAGAAAAAAGACGGCTCAACCGTCTATCGTGCTAATATATATCTTGGTGTTGATGTAATCACTGGCAAGAAAGTTACAACCAAAGTAACCGCTAGGACAAAGAAAGAACTCAAGACCAAAGCCCAACAAGCGCAATTTGATTTTAAAGCCAATGGCTCAACACGTTACAAAGAAGTAGCGATAGAAACATACGAGGAATTAGCTATTTCATGGTGGGATAGCTATAAAAATACAGTTAAAGCTAACACAAAGAGGGCACAAAAAGGGCTCTTAAACACCCATGTTTTACCGTTGTTTGGTGAGTTTAAACTGGATAAGCTGACAACCCCACTCATTCAGTCCACTATGAATAAGCTGGCAAACAGTACAAATACTGGTGTGGCTGGCGCTTATCTTCATTACGACAAAATTTACGCGCTTAACAAGCGTATTTTACAGTATGGGGTAGTTTTACAAGTTATCCCCACTAACCCAGCTTATAATGTTGTTTTACCTCGAAACACTCAAAAGGATAAGAAAGCCAAAGTTAAGCATTTCAACAATGACGAGCTAAAACAATTCCTTACCTACCTTGATAGTTTAGACAACTCTAAATATAAAAATTATTATGACATCACGCTATACAAGTTCTTACTTGCCACTGGTTGCCGTATTAACGAGGCTTTGGCTCTCTCATGGTCTGATATTGACCTTGATAACTCGGTTGTCCATATAACCAAGACTTTAAACTATGAAATGAAGTTAAACAGTCCAAAATCAAAATCTGGTTACCGAGATATAGACATAGATAAGCAAACCGTAACCATGATGAAAAGATACCAACACAAGCAAACTCAAGAAGCTTGGAAACTAGGTAGGACTGAAACAGTGGTATTCTCGGACTTTATACATGAATATCCCAATAGCCGTACCTTGCAAAGTCGATTAGGAACACACTTTAAACGCGCTGGGGTAAATAACATAGGTTTCCACGGCTTTCGACATACTCATGCTAGTTTGCTCCTTAATTCGGGTATTCCTTATAAGGAGTTGCAACACCGTCTAGGACATTCTAAACTTTCAATGACTATGGACATATACAGTCACTTATCAAAAGAGAACGCTAAAAAAGCGACGTCATTTTATGAGCAAGCACTAAAATCTATCTAAAAGTAAGCAAAAAGGTAAGCAAATTTAAATTAGAATATGAGTTAGCAGTTACAGACCCTTTATTTTCAAAGGGTGTGCTTATTCTAACCGATAACAGTGGTATTTTTTCATGAAATACTTCTCAAGAGATACTTTCTTGTCTCTACCCTATTAACTAAAATAATGGTAAAATAGATTTGAATGACAAGATTTGAAATGGAGTACCTATGAATACTAAAGAACTCATTGCAGCAGAAATTGCTAAAGTTGTTCCTGAGTTGGAACAAGAAAACATTCAAAATCTGCTTGAAACCCCTAAAAATGCTGACATGGGAGACATAGCCTTTCCTGCCTTTTCATTGGCAAAAGTCTTGCGCAAGGCTCCTCAAATGATTGCAGCAGACATCGCTGAAAAAATTGATGCCTCAAACTTTGAAAAGGTTGAAGCTATTGGTCCTTATATTAACATCTTCCTCGATAAATCAAAAATCTCAGCGGACGTTCTTGGACAAGTCATCGCTCAAGGTAGCCACTACGCTGACCAAAACATCGGTAACGGCCGTAACATTGCCTTTGATATGTCTAGTCCTAACATCGCTAAACCTTTCTCTATCGGTCACTTGCGTTCAACGGTTATCGCTGATGCTCTTGCCAACATCGTGGCTAAACAAGGTTACAAACCAGTCCGCATTAATCACTTGGGTGACTGGGGTAAACAATTTGGTATGCTGATTGTTGCCTATAAGAAATGGGGTAGCGAGGAAGCTGTCAAAGCCAATCCCATCAATGAACTCCTTCAACTTTATGTGCGTATCAATGCCGGAGCTGAAAAAGACCCATCTGTAGACGAAGAAGCTCGTGAATGGTTCCGTAAATTGGAAGCTGGTGATGAGGAAGCAACTGCCCTCTGGCAATGGTTCCGTGACGAAAGCTTAGTGGAATTCAACCGTCTCTACGATGAACTCGGTGTTTCATTTGATAGCTACAATGGTGAAGCTTTCTACAATGATAAGATGGATGAAGTCGTAGACATTTTGACAGAGAAAGGACTTCTCCAAGAATCTCAAGGTGCCCAAGTGGTTAACCTTGAAAAATACGGTATCGAACACCCAGCCCTCATCAAAAAATCAGATGGTGCAACACTCTACATCACACGTGACTTGGCTGCTGCCCTCTACCGTAAACGTACTTATGATTTTGCCAAAGCCATCTATGTAGTTGGTAATGAACAATCTGCCCACTTCAAACAGTTGAAAGCTGTTCTTAAAGAAATGGGCTACAACTGGTCTGACGACATGACTCACGTTGCCTTTGGTCTTGTAACTAAGAACGGTAAGAAATTGTCGACTCGTAAAGGTAACGTTATCTTGCTTGAGCCAACTATCGCTGAAGCTGTTAACCGTGCCCAAGCTCAAATCGAAGCTAAGAATCCAAACTTACCTAACAAGGAAGCTATTGCTCACGCTGTTGGTGTTGGAGCTATTAAGTTCTACGACCTTAAAACAGACCGCATGAATGGTTATGACTTTGATCTTGATGCTATGGTATCTTTCGAAGGGGAAACTGGACCTTACGTTCAATATGCACACGCTCGTATCCAATCTATCTTGCGCAAGGCTGACTTCACGCCATCTGCAGATGCTACATACAGCTTAAACGACGTTGAAAGCTGGGAAATCATCAAACTCTTACAAGACTTCCCACGTATCATCAACCGTGCATCAGACAACTTTGAACCATCTATCGTTGCTAAATTTGCTATCAGCTTGGCTCAAGCCTTTAACAAATACTATGCGCACACACGTATCTTGGACGAAAGCCCAGAACGTGACAGCCGTTTGGCTCTTTGCTACGCAACAGCAACAGTCCTCAAAGAAGCCCTTCGCCTTCTCGGTGTTGAAGCTCCAGACGAAATGTAATCTATACTTAAAACGCCTAAGGGCGTTTTTTAGTAACCAAAAAAAGAACCCAACACATCATGTTGAGCTCTTTTGGAGATTATGAAAAAGAAAAGTTCGTTGTTCTACAAAAAGTGTAAGCCAACGAGACTTACTGAAAAGTGTTCAGTAAAAGTTATTTAGGGGATTTACAGTATAACCTCCCTACCTTAAAGAAACCTTAAATCGCAGCACAAAAAAACCTAAGGGATTTTCACAGCAGTCCAAAGACCACTGAAAAGATATGATTGTACAGGCTTCCCAACCTAATCTTCAAAGGTGACCGCTTGTCCAATAGAATCTTTATATAACTATATCACCTTTTTTAGAAAGGTTTTCAAGTGTTTTCTTAAAATATCCTAATAAAACATCAAAAAGAAGAAAAAAGCCTAGATTGCTAGACTTTCTTCGGGGAAATTTGTTATGAAAAAATTATGTTCACCTTCTAGCTCACAAAAGCTAGCTGCTTTACTAGGATGGTTATAATATATCTTAATGAACTTAAAGGTTACTTAAAATATTATTCTCTTTCATCACTTTTTAAAACGATAAGCAAAATAAGTAATAGTAAGCACCCATTAGGAATATCCATATCTAAAAACCAAGAAGGAACTTTGATACTTCCTAAATCATTCATAATCCGGATGATATTATAAGCAAGGCTTACTATTAAGAGACTAAGTTCCGGCAAACAGTTAAATCGTCCTTTTAAGAATGATAACTCCTCCTTCCTGACAGTTTTCTTGCGATGACCCTATTGTAAAGCAAAAAAGAGAACAAAAATAGTGACATAGATATCACCATAAAAAAGCAGGGCGGTCCTGCTTTCTCTTATTCATATAAATCAGTCACCCAAACCGATGCGTTCGAAGATTTCATCAACACGTTTAGTATAATAAACTGGGTTGAAGATTTCGTCGATTTCTTCTTGAGTGAGGCGAGAAGTTACCTCTGGATCTGCTTCAAGAAGTGGTTTAAAGTCTACTTGGTTATCCCATGATTGAGCTGTCTTAGGTTGAACAAGGTCGTAAGCTTGTTCACGCGTCATGCCTTTTTCAATCAAGGTAAGCATAGCACGTTGACTGAAGATAAGACCAAATGTGGAGTTCATGTTGCGGATCATGTTTTCTGGGAAGACTGTCAAGTTCTTAACGATGTTTCCAAAACGGTTAAGCATGTAGTCAATCAAGATGGTTGTGTCTGGTGCGATGATACGCTCAGCTGATGAGTGAGAGATATCGCGTTCGTGCCAAAGAGCTACGTTTTCATAAGCTGTTACCATGTGACCACGGATGACACGTGCAAGACCTGTCATGTTTTCAGAACCAATAGGGTTACGTTTGTGAGGCATTGCTGAGGATCCTTTTTGACCTTTAGCAAAGAACTCTTCCACTTCACGTTGTTCAGATTTTTGAAGACCACGAATTTCAGTTGCCATACGCTCGATAGAAGTTGCGATGCTGGCCAGAACTGCAAAGTACTCAGCGTGAAGGTCACGAGGAAGCACCTGTGTAGAGATTTCTTGAGCACGGATACCAAGCTTGTCGCAGACGTACTTTTCAACAAATGGTGGGATGTTGGCAAAGTTACCAACCGCACCAGAAATTTTACCAGCTTCCACACCAGCAGCCGCATGCTCGAAACGCTCGATATTACGCTTCATTTCGCTGTACCAAGTCGCTAATTTAAGACCAAAAGTTGTAGGCTCAGCGTGCACACCGTGCGTACGACCCATCATGATCGTAAACTTGTGTTCCTTCGCTTTGTCAGCGATGATATTAAGGAAGTTTTCAAGATCCTTGCGGATAATATCGTTGGCTTGTTTGTAGAGGTAACCATAGGCAGTATCTACCACGTCAGTAGACGTCAAACCATAGTGAACCCACTTACGCTCTTCGCCAAGAGTTTCAGAAACCGCACGTGTGAAAGCAACCACATCGTGACGAGTTTGCTGCTCGATTTCCAAAATACGGTCGATGTCAAAGTCCGCCTTTTCACGAATCAAAACCACATCTTCCTTAGGGATTTCCCCCAACTCAGCCCATGCTTCGTCAGCCAAGATTTCCACCTCAAGCCAAGCACGGTATTTATTTTCTTCAGTCCAAATGTTCGCCATTTCTGGGCGAGAGTAACGTTCGATCATAATTAAGATATTAAGGGCGTTAAGCGGACACAGTCAAAATAGGAGTTTAGACGAAGAAGCGTCAGCTTCTAGGAAAAACTATCTTTTCGACCAAGTCCGTAGCCCGTATTCAGTTTTAGTGAATACGAGTGCCCTTGTTCCTTTCTTTTTTTGTTTATTTTATTCTATCAAAGATTGGACGTTTAGCTCATCTTAATCGAATCCTATGTCCGCTTCTTTTTAGTTTTACGTGCAATATTCTTTTGATGTTTCACATCAATTAACAACCGACAGTCGGTTTATTCAAATTCTTCTTTCCCAATCCACACAGATGGATAATAATCTAGTGTATTCAAATCTGTATCCAGCGGGACATCATAGATAGCTAAATAGTTTTCAGGGTATTGTGCAACTAGCTCTTCATACTTAGCTTTCACTTTTTCGTGATTGCTACTAGCATACAAAACTTCGACGACTGCCCCCGTCTTATCTTTTTCAACAAATGCATTGGCGATGAGTTGAATCATAAAACCTCCTAAATCGAAATTCCCTTCATATTTGCTTCCAGAATGGGCATCTTCACACCTAACTCCTGACCGGTTTGATAAACACTTTGACAACAATAGAAGATGTCCTGTTTATCATTGTGTAAGGTCATAATTTTTCGGGTCAGCTCATTTTTTGCAAACATGATTTTCATGGCTTTTCCAGCAATCCATGCGGGAATTTTGTACGGCAAGAGCTCAGCTTTGTAAAGCTTCAAATTTACGCCACGCGCTTCTACGACTTTCAAAGCTTCTCGAATGGTCTTGATGACTAATGATAATTCCGAAGAACTATTCATCAAGTTCAGAGCCAGCTGTTCTGGATTTTCCAGATTCCCCGAACGTGCAGCTGTCGAAGTGACACCTGCGTTAATCGCCATGTGAATCCAAATCCACTCGACCATATCATGAGGCACTTCCCACTTTAAATCTGCAGAAGTCAGTAAAGCCGTCAAATCAGTATAGTTAGAAATGTGTGCTTTTTGCTCACCTTCTAGCATTAAATGGTCGAACAAGACCCCATCCAAATGGTCATCCTGCATCTGGCCTCCAGCAGTTGGAAAAGCTATAATATAAACGTAGTCTCCTGCCCACTCCTCTACCTCTTTTCGAGTATCCCAGAAATTACAGAAGAAAACAAGGGTGCCTTTGACATTATTTTTTCGCAAGATTTCCACAGCTTCTTTGACAAAGCCATGACTCACACTCAGAAAAATAAAATCGTATTCTGAATGAGCTTTCGCCACATGTACCTCATAGGTGTCATGTTTGTTTTCACCCTTGGAATGATAGTGACCATCTAGCAGGTCAACCGAGAGAGATTTTTGAGCATTGTTTCGCTTACTCTCTCAATACATGTTCTACTTGGTGGCCAGCTTTTTGAAAGGCGTAGCATAAGTCATTCCAATGACTTCGAGTCCTAGAATTGCTATTTTTACCTAAAAATCAATTCCTTTCCCAAACTCAACCACATTATCTGGCTCATTACTAAACAAAGTCACATGACCCATCTTTCGGTTGTGCTTCGCTTCTAGTTTACCATACATGTGGAGGTGGGCGCTTGGATTTTCTGTGACATAACGCTCAGCTGCTTCGACGTGTTGGCCGAGGACGTTGAGCATAACAGCAGGTTCATGGAGGTTGATTGCTGGAAGTGGTGCTCCGAGAACGCCCAAGATATGCGTGTCAAATTGTGAAAAGTCGCAGGCTTCGATTGAGTAGTGCCCTGAATTGTGTGGGCGTGGCGCAATTTCGTTGACAATGATGTCATCAGCTGTCGCAAACATTTCTACACAAAGGGTACCAGAGAGGTTAAGTTGCTCAGCAATCTTCACAGCAATAGCTTTAGCTCTGTCTGCTAGTCTATCAGAAATACGAGCTGGAACGATAGTCTTAGAGAGGATGTTGTTGCGGTGGATATTTTCCTGAACTGGGAAAACCGTCACATCCTTGCCGTTACCAGACACGATAACCGAAATTTCAAGGTCAAAGTTGACAAACTCTTCCAAGACACACTCAGCTGAGTTAGCAAGTGCATTTGCCTCTTCCAAATCTTCGGCTGATGTGATGACTTTTTGACCGTGGCCATCGTAACCACCTGTCGCAGTCTTGAGGACGTAATTTTTAGAAAGGTCAATATCTTCCAAATCAAGGCTAGAGGTCACGACCTTGTAAGGTGCCACCGTTACTTGAGCCTTGTTTGAAAGGAAGTCCTTCTCAAAGATACGGTTTTGTGAAATGCGAAGCAGTTCTGTTCCTTGTGGAAGTTGTCCATCCTTGATGACAGCGTCAAGACCGTCAGCGTCGACATTCTCAAATTCATAAGTGAGAACATCACAGCGGTCCGCCAACTGACGAAGAGCATCTACGTCATCGTAGGGTGCCGCGATAACCTCAGATACACGAGAAGATGGACAATCTGATGCAGGATCAAGGGTGATAACCTTGTGGCCCATATAGATAGCAGAAATGGCCATCATCTGACCAAGCTGGCCACCACCGATGATACCAATGGTTTTAGTTGAGTTCATTTGTAGACTCCTCTGCGATTTTTCCTTGTTCTTCAGCAAAGTTAGCAAGTGCCTCTGCAATAGCCTTGTCTTCTACCGAGAGAAGACGAAGGGCAAAGAGGGCTGCGTTGGTCGCACCTGCTTCACCGATCGCCATAGTTGCGACTGGTACTCCACCTGGCATCTGAACGATGGAATAAAGTGAATCCACACCGCTAAGAGCACGAGATTTGACAGGCACGCCAATGACTGGAAGGGTAGTTTTAGCTGCTACCATCCCTGGCAAGTGAGCTGCGCCACCCGCACCAGCGATGATAACCTTGATGCCACGGCTACGAGCTTCTTCGGCATGTTTGAACATGAGGTCCGGTGTACGGTGTGCAGAAACAACTTTCTTTTCGTAAACGACACCGAAGTTATTGAGGACTTCAGCGGCTTTTTGCATGGTTGCCCAGTCGGATTTTGAGCCCATGATGATGGAAATTACTGGTTTCATATTAAGATACAAAGGGACGATTCGCTTGCGAAAACTCCCGTAGAAAAATAGGGAAACTAACGACGACGTTACGTCTAGGCAGTTTTATCTTTTTTCCTAGGGATTTAGTCCCGTGTTCGGTTAGGAAAACTAACTGAACATTCCCTTTCTTATATTATTTCTTTTTTGATAATGGTCTTAGGTGGTGGGGACGGAAGCAAACCTTCGGTTTCATCCCTAAACTTTTAACCTAGGGTCTCAAAGTTCCCCCGACCAGAACAGGATCTGTTCTGGTCTTTTCACCACGGTAACCATTATCTTAGTTTGGCTCGCTTTCGCTCGCCTTTTACAACCTACGGTCACTTATTATTTGTTAGCCTTGCTACCGATATCTGTACGGTAGAACAAGCCTTCTGTATTTTGGTTGTTGAGTTCGCTGTAGATGATATTTTGACCATCTTTGACGGTGTCTGCTGTTGTGACCAGCATGTAGACACGTCCGCCGTTTGAAAGGAGGTCTTGGCCATTCTCAGCGAATTTAGCACCTGCATAGTAAGTGATGATGTCGCCCTCTGTCTTGGCTGGAAGCTTGACGCCTTTCTCATAAGCGAGTGGGTAACCGTTTGATGCTACAACCACACCAAGTGTCACACCCTTGTCGGTCCAAGTGATTGCTGGCTTTTTGCCATCCAAAATGTCAGTGATATTTTGCGCAAAATCAGATGTCAAACGAGGCAAGATTATTTGCGTTTCAGGATCACCAAAGCGAGAGTTGAACTCGATGACTTTAGGGCCGTCAGCTGTCAAGATAAGACCAGCGTAAAGGACACCAGTGTAGGGACGACCTTCTTTGATCATGCCTTCAAGAACCGGCTTGACAATAGTGTCAACCGCTGTGTCAACCACGCTCTGTGGCAAGTGAGGAACCGGCGCATAGGCACCCATCCCACCAGTGTTAGGTCCCTTGTCACCATCATAAGCACGTTTGTGGTCTTGAGCCGTTGGCATAATGTAGAATTTGTCCCCATTGACAAAGGCAAAGAGAGAGAACTCTTCCCCATCCAGGAATTCCTCGATGACCACACGCGCACCTGAGTCACCGAATTTATTGTCCAAAAGCATCTCGTGAGTGGCTTCTACTGCTTGCTCAACTGTTTCAGCAACGACGACACCTTTACCTAGGGCCAAGCCGTCTGCCTTGACGACGATTGGAGCGCCTTTTTCCTCAATATAGGCTTTAGCTTCCTCGAAATCTGAAAATGTGCCATAGGCTGCTGTTGGAACATCATATTTGACCATGATTTCCTTAGCAAAATCCTTAGACCACTCAAGTTCAGCCGCAGCCTTGGTCGGACCAAAGGCTTTGAGTCCTGCCGCATTGAAATCATCCACGATACCAGCCGCAAGGGCATCGTCTGGACCGATAAAGGTCCAAGCAATATCGTTCGCTTTTGCGAAGTCAATAAGCTTAGAATGTTCGGAAATTCCGATATTGATCAAATCAAGACCGTCCAATGTCATCCCATCATTACCAGGAGCCACGAAAACCTGCTCAACGTCCTTAGACTCCAATAATTTCTTGGCAATCGCATGTTCACGACCGCCAGAACCAACAACCAAAAGTTTCATTTGAAAGATACCTCAATATCAAATAAGACTAGGGGCAAATGCCCGTTAACGACCATCATTCGGAAAAATTAGTTATTTTCACGAATTATATGTAAACATTATAACATATTTGTTCGGAGATATGGGTGTGTAGCCAAATTTGAACATAAAAAAGGCGACCACTTGGACCGCCTCTTAGGAGATTATGAAAATGAAAAAAGTTATTTAGGATTAATGATAGTATAGTCTAAATAGCTTAAGAGAGACTTAAATTCAAAAATCATCTTCATTTTCCTGAAAAACTGCGAATAGGTAGGTGGAGGTTGAAATGAAGAAAAAATTACTAAATTATCTCATACTGCTAGCTTGTCTAGCGACTGTTTCGGTTTCGTGCAGCGGCTCTGCTCAGGCAGCTGTCCTCGGAGATGACTACCCTTTTTCTTGGAAATATGGTGGCTTCGGCGTGGACCCTTGGACTATGTACTGGCGTCAGTGTACTTCCTTTGCGGCCTACCGCCTTAGCAACACCAATGGATTCACCTTACCTATAGGTTATGGAAATGCCATCACTTGGGGTAATATCGCACGTGCGAATGGCCACCGTGTTGACATGAATCCTGCCGTAGGGAGCATCGCCTGGTTCTCAGCTGGTGTTAATGGAGCTGGGCACATGGGGCATGTCGCTTGGGTTGCAGAAGTACATGGTGATCAGGTAACTATTGAAGAATACAACTACGATGCGGGTCAGGGGCCTGAGAAATATCACAAACGTAGCTTCCATAAGAGTCAAGTGTCTGGATATATCCATTTTAAAGACCTCGAATCAGGAACTCAAAATGGAAATCCTACTAATTCTTCTATAAAAGCTGGCGATTCAGTCCGATTCACAGGTACCTTCCGTGTCACCTCTGTGTCAGGAAATACCATCACCAGCCAAGATTTAGCTGGAGGTACACCAACCAAACACAATATCGTTGACCCTAGCCCCGTTCTTGAAGTTGATGCACAAGGTAATCCAACATCAGACCAGTCCCTCAATCCTGGTGAGACCTTTACTATTCCAGGTAACTTCAAAGTTCTTGCCATTGACCCACCTAGCGATGGCATCCTCGTCCAAATCGGAAATCTCAAGACTTGGGTAACCCAATCTGTCCTTGAAAAGATTTAAATTTATTGAACAATCGTGAGAACGGTTGTTTTTTAATACACTGAAAAAAAAAAAACCAGCGGATGCTGAGCTCTTGTACTGACCCCAAAAAGTTAGACAACTAATTTATTCAAAGGATTTAGTTCTGTATTGCACAGGACTGAGTACTTTTAATTTTACCTTAATGCGTTTGTTGTTGTAATAATCAATATAGTCTACAATAGCTTGTTCCAATTGCTCAAGTGAGTGAAACGTCTTCTCGTAACCATAAAACATCTCAGACTTAAGAATACCAAAGAAGGATCCCATCATGCCATTGTCTGGACGATTCCCCTTACGTGACATTGACGGTTGGGGGTCCCTTTATCCTCTAAAAATTGATGATAATACTGATGTTGGTATTGCCAACCTTGGTCACTAAGGTTATCTGCTTTCTTGCCAACTTCTCCTTGGTATGAAGAATACTTGCGTTTACGACGAATTTGGGAACTTAAACCAAGGAGCTTCATCAGACGTTGGACCTTTTTCTGGTTCACTACAAAACCACGATTCCTCAATTCAAGAGTTATTCGACGATATCCGTAATTTCCCTTATGTTCATCATAAATGGCTTGAATTTCCACTTTGATAGATTGATTTTTATCTACTTGATTCAGTTGCTTTAAGTGGTAATAATAGGTTGAACAAGCAAGTTTGATAATGTTTAGAAGGATATCTAAAGGAAACTCTGTTACTAATCCTTGAACAATTTCTGTTTTTCTTCTTGCTCCCTTTCGTCCCTCAATCGGAGTTATCTCAACTTTTTTAGAATAGCATTCTCCGCTCTCAGGTACTCATTTTCTGCTTGAAGACGTTCTAACTCTGTCATCTCTTCGGGTTTCTTCTTTGGTTTACGCCCCATTTTAGGTACTCTCCCTCCTCTTTTCTCAAGAAGAGTATACCCATTTTTCTTATATTGTGCTATCCAATTAGGCAACATTCCACCACTTGGAAGACAATAATCAAGACTTACACTTTTTTGTGAACGACCTTCAAGTAGCACTTTATCAATCATTTCTTGTTTTAATTCTGGTGAATCGTAACGATGCTTACCTTTCTTGATAATTTCTATTCCGTAACGTTCAATCAATCTCGTCATATATCTTAATCCAGAAGCATCCACACCAAATCGTTTTGAAAGTTGGTTGAAGGTTTGACCTTGCTTTCTCAATTCATATATTTGAACTTTATCTTCATAAGTTAATTTCATAATAAAAACACCCCAAAAGTTAGATTTTTCTGTCTAACTTTTGGGGTACAGTTCATTTTAGGAGATTTATGAAAAAAAGTTTTTTAGGATGACCTTAGTATAGCTTGGATAGCTTAAAGAAAGCTTAAGGCATCTTAAAAACATCCAATTACTTAGATGCTTCGTAAATTTTTAATGACGGAAGTGACGAACGCCTGTAAAGATCATCGTTAATCCATATTTATCAGCTGCTTCGATAGACTCTTGGTCACGTACTGAGCCACCTGGTTGGATAATAGCCTTGATACCTGCTTTGGCGATTTCTTCCACGTTATCTGCAAATGGGAAGAAGGCATCTGAAGCAAGAACAGCACCGTCAAGACGCCCTTTGGCTTGGTCAATAGCGATACGGACGGAAGCCACACGGTTAGTTTGGCCAGGGCCAACACCAAGTGTCATGTGGTCGTTAGTCACGATGATACCATTTGATTTGACGTACTTGACGGCTTTCCAAGCAAACTCAAGAGCTGTCGCTTCTGTATCAGTTGGTTGGCGTTTAGTAACCACTTGCCAGTCAGCTGGACTTTCTTTAACAACGTCTTGGTTTTGAACAAGGAGACCTCCAACAACACCAGTGTATTCCGCTTCCACTCCACTAGCATCTTGAGCATCAAATGGCAACTCAAGGATACGTAAATTTTTCTTCTTGGTAGTCAAAATTTCAATCGCTTCATCTGTATAGCTTGGTGCAATAATGATTTCAAGGAAGACACCATGCATTTTCTTAGCTGTCTCAGCATTCACTTCACGGTTAAGAACTACAATACCACCGAAGATTGACACTGGGTCAGCTTCATAAGCGTAGTCCCAAGCTGTTTCGATGTCATCAGCTTGACCGATACCACATGGGTTCATGTGTTTGAGAGCCACAACTGTTGGACGGTCTTTGAAATCACGGATGATACGGATAGCGGCATCAGCGTCACGGATATTGTTGAATGACAATTCTTTACCGTTAAGCTGTTTTGCTGAAGCAATTGAGTAAGCCGTTGGCAAACCTTTTTGGTAGAAGTCTGCGTCTTGTTGAGGGTTTTCACCGTAACGCATTGGTTGCTTAAGGTCATAAGTCAAAGTGAGTTTTTCAGGTTTTGTTTCACCCACTTGAGCTGTGAAGTATTCCGCAATCAAAGCATCATATGAAGCTGTGTGACGGTATACTTTCGCTGCCAAACGTTGGCGAGTTTCGTAACTTGTTTCACCGTTTGCTGACAATTCGTCAAGCACAACCGCATAGTCAGCAGGGTCTACCACAACTGTTACGCTAGCATGGTTTTTAGCTGCTGAACGAAGCATTGATGGACCACCGATATCGATGTTTTCAACTGCGTCAGCGTAAGTCACGTCTGGTTTGAGAATGGTTTCCTTGAATGGATAAAGGTTTACCACAACAAGGTCAATCAATTCGATATTATTGTCCTTAGCCGCTTGAAGGTGGCTATCGAGGTCACGACGAGCGAGGAGACCACCGTGGATATTTGGGTGAAGGGTCTTAACACGTCCGTCCATCATTTCTGGGAAACCAGTCACATCGTCGATGGCGATAGTGTCTACCCCAGCATTGTCAAGGGCAACTTTAGTACCACCTGTTGAGATGATGTCCCAACCTAGTTTTTTGAGTTCTTGGGCAAATTCAACGATGCCCGCTTTATCTGAGACACTAATTAGTGCGCGTTTAGTCATTTTATTTTCCTTTTTTAGAGTTCTTTCTCTGCTACAGTCGAAAATTTTCATTCAACTCTAGCACTTCCTCATTTTCTCGCTACTCCCAAACTATCCAATACTTCTGGATAGAGCTTGTACTCTGTTTCGTGGATGCGAGTCTCGAAAGTATCAAGGGTATCACCTTCAAGGCGTGGGACACGGACTTGTTTGATGACCTTACCGGTATCAACGCCAGAATCCACCCAGTGAATAGTCACGCCAGACTGGTCAACACCTGCATTCCAAGCATCCTCAATGCCATGAGCTCCCGGAAATTCAGGAAGATAAGCCGGGTGAATATTGATGATACGGCCTTCATAAGCTGCTAGCAAGGTTGGACCGACGATTTTCATATAACCGGCCAAACAAACCAAGTCAATCTGGTGTTCATCCAAGAGTTTGACGATGGCTTCTTCATAAGCTGCTTTATTGTCAAATTCCTTGAGTTCAAAGGCATGGCTAGCCACGCCTAGATTTTTGGCACGTTCTAAGACATAGGCATCACGGTGATCTGAAAAGACAAATTCTACTGGAAATTGTTCCGCAATCACCTGGAAGTTTGAGCCGTTGCCAGAGGCAAATACAGCAATCCTTTTAGCCATTATTTAATCACCACACTTGCGCCATCCTTCTTCACAATTCGACCGATTTCATAAACAGGTTCGTCAAGAAGTTCTTTGACACGTTCCACATTTTCTGGTTTCACCGCAAGCATGAGACCAATACCCATGTTGAAGATTTCAAACATTTCTTCATGTTTGATTTCACCATATTTTTCAAGAGCTTTGAAAATTGGAAGTACTGGGACCTTGCTTTCGTCAATCTCAGCAGCCAAGTCATCTGAGAACATACGTGGTACATTTTCGATGAAACCACCACCTGTGATGTGGGCAATACCGTTAACCAATTCTTCTTTAATCAATGGCAAAGCTGCTTTGACATAGATACGAGTTGGTTCAAGAAGAACGTCTTTAAGTTTTTGCCCTTCAAGTTCTGGGAGGACTTCTTCACCTGTGTAATCAGCAAAAACACGACGAACGAGTGAGTAACCATTTGAGTGGATACCGCTTGAGGCAAGTCCAAGAAGCACATCACCTTCGGCTACTTTTGAACCGTCGATGATTTGTGATTTTTCAGCGACACCTACTGCGAAACCAGCCAAGTCATAGTCGTCTTCGCCATACATACCAGGCATCTCAGCAGTCTCACCACCAATGAGGGCCACACCAGATTGCACACAACCCTCAGCCACACCAGCAACGACTTGTTCCAACTTAGCTGGTTCATTTTTACCAGTTGCTACGTAGTCAAGGAAGTAAAGGGGCTCAGCACCTGCAGCGATAATATCGTTAACACACATAGCCACACAGTCTTGACCGATAGTATCGTGTTTATCGTACTTGATAGCAAGCATGAGTTTAGTACCGACACCATCTGTACCTGAAATCAAAACGGGCTCTTTGACACCTGTTTTTGAAAGGTCAAACATACCACCGAAGCCACCGAGAGCTCCCATGACACCTGCACGCTCTGTACGGGCAACATGTTTTTTGATACGTTCAACAACTTCATAACCTGCTTCAACGTCCACACCCGATTGGGCATACGCATTTTTATTTGTCATTTGTTTATTCCTTTTCTTTTTTCGAGAAAAATACTAGTCAGGTCTCCAGCTTTGACTCCATAGGGCAAAGCGTCTACTGACAAATGCTTTAGCTTTTAGTCAGTAGTTAGACGTGGAGCGTAAGCATTTTTAGACATAATTTTTTACTCTTTTTTCCTTCTAGACTACTCTTAATAGAAAGAAGTGTGTTCTTTCAAACTTTCCAAATAGCGTTCTTCGTAGTCATACAATGGTGTTGGATATTCACCATCAAAGTAAGCCACACAAAGGCCACCGTTTGGTGCATCTGTGTCAATTCCAATAGAATCAATCAAGCCATCGATTGACAAGTAAGTCAAGCTATCCGCACCAATGATTTCGCGTGTTTCCTCAACTGTATGATTGGCCGCAATCAATTCCTTACGTGTTTGAATATCGATACCGTAGAAACATGGATAGGCAAGGGCTGGACTACCGATTGCTACGTGAACCTCTGTTGCTCCTGCTTCTTTTAGCAAATTAACGATACGACGTGAGGTTGTCCCACGTACAATAGAGTCGTCAATCATAACCACACGTTTGCCTTTAACAACACCTGATACGGCAGAGAGTTTCATACGAACTCCTTGCTCACGCAATTCTTGTGTTGGTTGGATAAAGGTACGTTGGGTGTATTGGTTTTTTATCAAGCCCATTTCATTTGGCAAGCCTGATTCTTCTGCAAATCCCATGGCTGCACTAAGTGATGAATTAGGCACACCAACGACAATATCTGCTTCATGTTTGAACTCACGTGCTAATTGAGCACCCATACGTTTACGAGCTGTATGGACATTGACCCCTCGGATATTTGAATCAGGACGGGCAAAGTAGATATACTCCATTGAGCAAACAGCCAATTGAGTGTCCGTTGTATAGTTATCGTAAGTGATGCCGTTATCATCGATGATAACAACTTCACCTGGATTTACATCGCGAATCCACTCTGCTCCAACTACTTCAAAGGCACAGGTTTCAGATGAAACCACGATAGCTCCATTGGCCATCTTACCAATAGAAAGGGGACGAAAACCATTTGGATCCAAGGCTGCAATTAGCTTGTCCTCAAGCATGAGGAGGTAAGCAAATCCACCTTTAACAGTATTCAAAGCTTCTTTCACCTTGCCCATAAAGGATGGGTTGTGGCTATGACGAATCAAGTGAGCTAAGATTTCTGAATCAGAAGTTGAGCTAAAAATGGCCCCATTCTTCTCCAACTCACGTCTTAGTGACACTGCATTAGTCAAATTCCCATTATGAGCAAGACCAAGCTGTCCATCGTGAAACTTAAACATGAATGGTTGAATATTGTCTACAGAAGCCTCACCGGCAGTCGCATAACGAACATGACCAATAGCAGCCTTACCAGTCAGCTTGTCTAAGTTGGCTGGATCACGGAAAACTTCTGAGAGAAGCCCCATATCACGATGACGCTTCAATTGACCCGCATCATTTGAGAGAATTCCTGCCCCCTCTTGGCCACGGTGTTGAAGACTATAAAGTCCGAAATAAGTTAATTTGGCAGCATCTGGGTGACCCCAAATTCCAAAAATACCACATTCTTCATTAAGAGATTTAACTTCGTATGTCATTTTATATACCTTTTATTTGTGATATTTTTCTTAGGTAACACGAACGAGTATAGCTATTTCTAGCGTCTCATTCTTCCAATTTGATCTCGATTTTACAAAATTCTCCAGTTCTCTAAGAATATCGCTACAGCGAAAAATATCATTACTGAGTGCGCTAAACTCGCTCTATTATTTTCCAGTGAAGTATTTAACCGCTGACGCAAAGAGGTGCTGTTCTTTATTTCCTGGAATATTTTTGAAGAGACCATCTTCGAAACGTTCTGAGTGTCCCATCTTACCAATAATTTGACCGTTCTTGCTTGTGATACCTTCAATAGCATTGACAGAACCATTTGGATTATATTTAGAATCCATGCTAGGTTTTCCTTCAAAGTCAACATATTGGCTAAAGATTTGACCATTATCGCGAAGCTCCGCAAATTCTTCAGTCGTCACGACAAATTTACCTTCACCGTGTGATACTGGGATGGCATGGATGTCACCAACTTTCACTCCAGCAAGCCAAGGTGAGTTAGTATTGGCAATACGTGTTTCAACCATCTTAGCCACGTGTTGGTTGGCATCATTGTAGAAGAGGGTTGGACTAGTACTGCTTGCATCTTCAAAGTTACCGTATGGAAGGAGACCTGATTTGACAAGAGCTTGGAACCCGTTACAGATACCGATGATTAAACCACCACGTTCGATGAAGCTATCAATAGCTGCACGCACTTTTTCATTGAGCAAGATGTTAACGATAAATTTAGCTGCTCCATCTGGTTCATCCGCTGCTGAGAAGCCACCTGCAAGGAAGATAATGTTAGCTTTTTCGATATTGTCAACCATGGTGACAACAGACTTGACAATCGCTTCTTCATTCAATGTTACAAATGGGACTAAGTTGACTTTGGCACCTTCTTTTTCAAAGGCCTTAGCAGAGTCATACTCAGAGTTAGTACCTGGGAATACTGGGATGTAAACCACTGGTTTCTCAACTACTTCTTTAGCTTTTATAACAGTATCTGACGTCACAGCAGGTACTTCTTCTAACTCAGTTGCTTGTGCAAATTCAGTTGGGTAAACCTCTTCCAATTTACCTTGAAAGGCACTGTCAAGTTTATGTCCATCAAGCGTTACACCATTGACAGCAAGTGTAAAGTCAGCTACTGTTTGTCCAATCTTGCCAACACTTGCAATCTCTTCCGGAGATGTGAAGATGAATCCTCCCAATTGAGCTGTTAATGCAGTCCCCAGATTTTCAAGGGTTACAGTCGCCCCGATATGGTTCCCAAACGTTGCAAGTGCAAGAGCTTCAATGACACCACCATATTTGACAGCTGATGCAGCTGTCACTTTGTGATCAGCTTGGATAGCTTCAAACTGAGCAAAGTTAGACTTGATGAGATCAAAATCAATCTCTTGGGCCAAAGCTTGACCTGGGATGTAGTAGATATTTTCACCAGCAGCCTTAAATTCTGGAGAAAGGACCTTACGACTGTCTGCTGTTGTCACCCCAAAAGCAACCAAGGTTGGTGGTACTGTCAATTCTTCAAAGGTGCCTGACATAGAGTCCTTACCACCAATAGATGGTAAACCAAGTTGAATCTGAGCTTCGATTGATCCAAGAAGAGCTGATACTGGTTGACCAAAACGCTCTGCTTTTTTATCCATACGCTCGAAGTATTCTTGGTAAGAGAAACGAGCCTTAGACCAGTTTGCACCAGCAGCAACCAAACGAGCTGTTGCTTCGATGACTGCATATGCAGCACCATGATATGGAGACCATTCTGCGATGTATGGGTTAAATCCTTGGGCTATGACAGAGGCAGTTGTTGTCACGCCATATTGGACTGGCAATTTCTGAACAGAAGCTTCAGTTGGAGTAATTTGGTATCGACCACCAAGTGGGTGATTGACTGTTGAACGACCAACCGAGCTATCAAACATAGTTTGTAAACCTTTTTGACTTGCATGGTTAAGGTCAGCCAAAACTTCAAGCGTATCTGCTTCAAGGGTTTCAGCAGAGGTTTTGCGTTCTTCTGGAAGCTTGACATCCTTGTCAACCACCTTAACATCTACTACTGTACGCACACCATTTGTATCAAGGAAACGACGTTCCAAATCAACAATTGTTTTACCATTCCAGTGCATGACGAGATTTGGTTTTTCAGTCACGGTTGCAACGACAACTGCATCAATATTTTCTTTGTTACATTCAGCAACGAAGATATCTACATCTTCTGGACGAACCACCACAGCCATACGTTCTTGAGATTCAGAGATGGCAATTTCGGTACCGTTCAAACCTTGGTATTTCAATGGCACTTTGTCTAGATCAATTTCAAGACCATCTGCCAATTCACCGATAGCCACACAGACACCACCAGCACCAAAGTCATTGGATTTTTTGATAAGACGTGTTACTTCACCATTGCGGAAAAGACGTTGAATCTTACGTTCTTCGATAGCATTACCTTTTTGAACCTCAGCACCAGCTGTTTCAACTGATTCAACCGTTTGAACTTTTGAAGAACCTGTCGCACCACCGACACCGTCGCGTCCAGTCTTACCACCGAGCAAGATAATCACATCTCCAGCTTCAGGTTTTTCACGGACAACATTCTCCTTAGGAGCTGCACCGACAACTGCACCTAACTCCATACGCTTGGCAACGAAACCTGGGTGGAAGTATTCACGAACATAAGTTGTTGCAAGACCAATTTGGTTACCATATGAAGAATAACCATGAGCCGCTTTTTTAGAAATGACTTGTTGCGGCAATTTTCCAGCACGTGTTTCAGCGATTGGTGTTGTAATATCACCGGCACCTGAAATACGCATAGCTTGGTAAACGTATGAACGACCTGACAATGGGTCACGAATGGCACCACCAATACAAGTAGCCGCTCCACCAAATGGTTCGATTTCCGTTGGGTGGTTATGAGTTTCGTTCTTGAACATAAGAAGCCATGGTTCTTTGACACCATTGACATCTACTTCAATTTCAACTGAGCAGGCATTGATTTCGTCAGAAACTTCCATGTCATCCAAACGGCCATTGGCACGCTCATAACGACCAAAAATAGTCGCCATATCCATTAAGGTTTGAGGTTTTTCTGCACGTCCCAACTCATCACGCATGGCAATATATTTGTCATAAGTTGCTTGCAATTGTTTTTGGAATTTAGAAGCTGAGAAGTCGATGTTTTTCAACTCAGTCTCGAAAGTTGTGTGGCGGCAGTGGTCAGACCAGTAAGTATCCAAAACCTTAAGTTCAGTCTCAGTTGGCACACGTCCAATTGACTTGAAGTAATCTTGAATGAAGAGCAGGTCATCCACTTCCATGGCCAATCCTTGATCTGCCTTATACTGTGCAAAATCTTCTGCTGTATAAGTTTCAAAGAAATCCAAGTTTGGAATCGTTTTGTCAGACTCAGAGAAATCCTGTTTAGCAATACCAACAGTGATATCTTTGAAACGAGAGTCCACTGGGTTCAATAGATAATTTTTAACAGCTTCCAATTCATTAGCAGCAATGTCCTTGTTAACCAAGTACAATTGAGCAGTATTAACCGTTACATCACTTGAGCTACCAAGCAAAAGCAAAGCTTCTTGTGAAGATGCTGCACGTTGATCAAATTGACCAGGCAAGCTTTCGATAGCAAAGAAAGCATACTTCTCAAGGTCAGTCTTAACTGTAGCTTCATCCAAAACAGTATCGGTCACTTGCTCAGAAAAGATATATTTTTCCGCACGGGCAAACAAATCCTCTGCCAAATTAAAGACATCGTAAACTTGTACAATACGAAGATCATTCAAGGTTTTCAACTGAATATTATGCTGTAATTCTTTTAATAAAGAGCGAGATTTCACACGAAAATCAGCTTTTTTCTCAACGAAAATACGTTTATCCATTTTATTTCCTTTATCTATTTCCACTAAAAGATTGTAGTGACGACCAAGTAAAACTTTACTTCAATCCTTGCAATTTTTCCAATACAACTTCATACACATCTGTCAAGCTACCGAGATCACGACGGAAAACATCCTTATCCATATGGTGCCCTTCCGCATCCCAAAGACGACAGTTATCTGGTGAAAATTCATCTGCCAAGATAATCTTGCCATCCTTATCATAACCAAACTCCAATTTGAAGTCAATCAAACGAAGACCAATTTGCTCAAACCAATCTTTTAGCAATTCGTTGATACGACGTGTTTCCTCCTTGATATAAGCAATTTGCTCATCATTAGCAATATCCAAAAACTTCACATGCTCATCATTGATAAATGGATCATCCAAATCATCGTTTTTGTAGTAAAATTCAACGATTGGAGTTTTCAAGTCCAGACCTTCTTCCACACCGAAACGTTTTGAGAAAGAACCCGCAGTCACGTTACGAAGCACAACCTCCAAAGGAATGATTGTAACCTTCTTGTTAAGTTGTTCTGTATCAGAGATACGTTCGATAAAATGAGTAGCCACACCCGCAGCGTTCAATTTTTCAAAAATAAGAGACGAAATCTGATTATTAAGCACGCCTTTCCCTTTAATGGTCTCCTTACGAGCACCATTAAGCATGGTTGCCTGGTCCTTATAGACCGACTTAATCACATTTTCGTCTTCTGTACTATAAATATCTTTAGCTTTCCCAGTATAAATCAGTTGGTTTGACATAGAATCGTTCGCCTTTCAAGTTTGTTCATCTTAATTATATCACACAAAAATCCAAAAACAAACATATATCAAACTTTTTTGTTTTGTTAAACAAATAACGTTCGGATTTTTAGTGTTGGTTAGAGTTTTTTAATAAAAAAGTATAGAAAAAAGGAGTGAGATAGTGCTAAATCAATGTAACTTTTAGCTTTTTATCTCACTCCAATAAAATGAAAACATGCAACAACATATAGTTGCTTCATTATTGTATTCCTCTAGAATCTAACAACTAGAGTCTAGTTTTCTTATTTGTTATTCAATTGCTCAGACAAATAGTCTAACAAATCTGATACCTTATCCATATGATCAATGGTATTATCAGAAATCTCTAGGGAAAACTCATCCTCCAAATTAATAATGAACTCCATAAGCTCTATTGAATCTACACCCAAGTCATTTAATTTGGTAGCTTCGGTTAAAACAATGTCCTCTCTATCCAATTGCTCTTGAATAACGAGCTGCATTTCCTGAAGAATTTCTACTCTACTCATCAGTTAACCTCCTCTTTCGGGTCGAAAGCGTCAACTAGTTGCTCTACCACCTTAGTATCGAGCATCTTACGAACCTGCTTAATGGTATAGTAGACTGCTTTAGCATCACTAGATCCATGACATTTTACTACAGGAGCCTTGAGCCCAAATAGAACAGCTCCACCGGCACTTGAGTAATCCATCGTCTCTTTCATACCTTTAAGTCTATCCTTCAATAGGAAGGCACCTAACTTAGCTTTGAGACCACCATTCATTATGGCTGACTTAAGAGTCTTCATTGTGCCAAGTCCAGTTCCTTCAATTGCCTTAAGAACCGCATTTCCTGTGAAACCATCAGCCACTACCACATCAGCAGCTCCAGACATGATTTCACGCGCCTCGACATTACCAATGAAGTTAATACTTGCTTCCTTGGATAAAAGCTCAAAAGCCTCCTTACGAAGACTATCCCCCTTTGTTTTCTCAGTCCCATTATTAAGGAGGCCTACACTAGGGGTGGCAATTCCACGTACATTTTTAGCATAGAAAGAGCCTAAAATAGCATATTGATGCAAGTGATTAGCTGTATTTTCAGCATTAGCTCCTAGATCAAGCATATCAAAGGGTTGACCAGTAAAACTTGGCATCGTTGACATAAGACCTGGTCTTTCAACTCCCTTAATACGTCCAACAACAAAAAGACCGGCGGCCAAAAGAGCACCTGTATTCCCTGCAGAGATTACAGCATCCGCTGCTTTCTCCTTAACAGCTTGTGCGCCCAAAACCATCGAAGCTTTCTTTTTCTTTCGAATTGCTTTGACGGGCTCGTCATCCGAATTTATCTTTTCATCAGTATGTACAATGCTCACACGTTCATTCGCTGTCAAATAGTTTTTGATTTTAGCTTCCTCACCATAAAGCTGGATTTCAATATCTTTGAACTCTGCTAAAGCTTGGTTAACTCCCTCTACGATCGCTTGTGGCGCATTGTCGCCACCCATAGCATCCACTGCAATTACATGCATAGCATTCTCCCTCTCATCCTCTGCTCTTAAACAATAGACTCAAATTCTATCAATAAATCACTCTGTATCAAAGATAGACATCCCTCGGTCACTATCCCTAGCAGAGTCTTTCAGCTTATTGTCCTCTTATTATAGCACGAACTGACCTGCATTTTAACCCCTGAGACTGAAAACCTCTACATTCCTGTTTCACGTGAAACAAAAGAAGACAATGCTTAATCAGCACTATCTTCTTTACTCATAATATGACCCCAAGAATTTAGATTATCAATAAACTTCTTGCTTTTAAGATGAATCCCAACATAATTATCATAAAGCTCATCAATAAATTGTCTCAACTTTCGTTTCATTTCATCCTTAACAGATATGCTTCTCAATTCTTCAAACGAAAGACCCTGGAAACGATCCAAAAGATAAGGCACATTAGGGTCCAAATGACTACGCCTTTCATCTTCTTCGTAATGATTGGGACAAAGTAAACCTGAGAACTTATACGAGAAATCAAAAGGAAGACCAACACGATGACAAAAGACACATTCATGAAAATTCAATCGTACGCCAAAACGGTCCAAAACTTGAATCTCAAAGATATTAGTCAATATTTCATAATCTAAGCCCTCTTCCATTAACACAAGGGTTTTCTCTAAAAATGCAAATAATTGTGCATCTACCACACCGTCAGCAATAGCAGCATCAGTCAAGGCAGCTAAATAGGTCGCGTAAGACAGTTTAAAAATATCACTTGTAATTTCCTTAAAAGACTCTGCCTGACTATAATCCTCTATGAAAGATAAACCTTCATCATTTACAGTCATCATAAATTCAGCGATGTTTAAAGGTTGAATCACAGCACTCAATTTACCTGACCCACCACCTCTAACAAAAAACATCCGTTTACCAGCTTGTTTAGTAAAAATCTTAACCAGCTTATCATTCTCGCGATAATTACGATTGAAGAGGATAACCCCCCTACTCTCAAGC
Organism: Streptococcus thermophilus; assembly: GCF_010120595.1. Taxonomy (NCBI): domain Bacteria; kingdom Bacillati; phylum Bacillota; class Bacilli; order Lactobacillales; family Streptococcaceae; genus Streptococcus; species Streptococcus thermophilus. The sequence goes on along the minus strand of NZ_CP038020.1, from coordinate 393,303 downwards.
TTCTGCATGTTCTTCCATAAACTCTTTCAAACGAGTCATAGCTGTTTCAATAGTGTCCATGCTAGCTGCATACGACAATCGAACATAACCTTCGCCATATTTCCCAAAAGCAACGCCAGGAATAATAGCAATAGCTTTTTCACGAGCAAAGTCTTGACAGAACTTAAAGGAGTCTTGATTATATCCTTCTGGAATCTTAGCAAAGATATAGAAGGCACCATCAGGTTTAATAATTTTGAAACCAAGTTCAGTCATTTTTTCAAGAATATAATCCCGACGTTTCAAATACTCAACTTTCATTGGTTGTGCATCATCCTTACCAGCAGATAATGCTTCGATAGCTGCAAATTGTACCATAGTAGCTGCAGCCGTCACCAAATACTGGTGACTCTTAATCAACTGAGCCGTCAAACTTGCTGGTGCAAAAATCAAACCAATACGCCATCCTGTCATCGCATGAGATTTCGACAAGCCGTTGATTAAAATAGTTTGCTCAGGCAAATATTCAGCAATAGAAACATGTTGATCTACATAAGTTAGTTCTGAATATACTTCATCACTAACAACAAAAATATTATATTTTTTCAGAACTTCAGCAATATCTTCAATCTGTTGGCGTGAATAAGTCACACCTGTTGGGTTGGTTGGGTAGTTAAGTAAAACAGCCTTAAGCTTATCCCCTTGCTCTAAAATTGCCTTTTCTAACATTTCCGGTGTCAAAACAAAATCATTAGCTGTTGTATCAATTTCAACAATTTTAGCCCCAACTAGATTTGCAATCGGCTCATATCCTGGATAGGCTGGTGCAGGCAAAAGAATCGTATCACCAGGCTCCAAAATAGCTGTTAAAGTCGCAGAAAGAGCTTCTGTGGCCCCAATAGTTACCAAAATTTCATTATCGGGATTATAAGTTAGATTGTATTTTTCCTTAACAAAATTCGCAGCAGCTTGGCGCAAATCAGGAAGTCCAGCCATACCTGTATAGTATGACTGGTTCGCATCAATCGCAGTTTTAGCTGCTTCTTTCACATGATCTGGAGTCGTAAAATCAGGTTCTCCAAGCGTCAACTTTTTAATACCTGGAACATCTGAAATTGATTGGTCAAACTGACGAATCATTGAGACTTCAATCTTATCTAAATTTTTATTAAAACGTTGTGTTAAATCCATCACAGTCACCTCTTTGCAATTACGCCTAACATTATATCAAAAACTCAAACGCATTTAAACACCAAAAAACTGTCCTAGGCTAGCTTTAATGGCTCTATAATTTCTATAGGGGGTAAAACCACTGTAGAGATTATGGAGCTTTTTAAATGCAGACAAAAAGTTCCATAAGAACTATAATGAAAAGTGACTAAACCATCATTAGCAAGAACTCATGAGATCTATTAAGAATACCACAGAGTTAAATACCTTAACATCATTACTTCTCTTGTTTTCGAAAAAGATACCTACATCGAGGTTCAAGCAAAACTGGAACTCCAACACTACGACGCCTGAAGAAACATCGCTTCCAGTGTAAAGATTGTAGAAAAGTCACGGTGGCTGAGACATTAATCGTTGAGAAAAACCACCAAATCTCCAATCTTATCCGACAAAAGGTAAGGTTTATCACGATGGACATGTCAGGAGCTTATATTCCACTAGTTCGAAGACTTTTCCTAAATGCCCAAATCATTATTGATCATTTCCACATCATCCAGCAGCTTGTTCAAGCCTTTTTAAAGACAAGAATTGCCATTATGAACCAGTTCAATAAGAAGCCACTACCTTATCGATATTTAAAAATCACTGGAGACTCGCCGTAAGTTATCTTGTAAATCATTTCACTCGAAGACCTTTTGTCAAACCTTAAACCCACATGAAGTCGTTGAGAAGACACTGAATTTCTCAGAAGAGCTCGCTAATTATTACAACCTCTATCAACATTTGCTTTTTCACTTTCAGGATAAGAGGGTGAATGAGTTTTTTCACCCCATAGAGGAGAAAATAAGCAAGGTCAATTATTACTTCAAAACAGTCTTTAGGACCTTTCTTAGACACAAACGATACATCAAAAATGCACCAAAAACACAGTCCTCACATGCAAAATTGGAGGGGACCAATAAGCTTATCAAAGATATTAAACGTCTGGGCTTCGGTTTTAGAAATTTTATTAACTTTAGGAAGTATGTTTTCATCACTCTTAACATATAAAAAGAGAAGACCTATCTGATCCTCTCTAGATGTTAGCTTTTCGTCACCCACTACAGTTGACAAAAAGCCGCTTTAATCTATTTATGACCCATTTCGAACAATGGTGACAATGGGCGTTTTTCATGACTACGAATGATTGCTTCAGAAATCAAATCAGCAATAGATATTTGTTCAATTTTATCAATCAAACGCTCTTCTGGAAGATAAATCGTGTCAAGCACAACAAGCTTTTCAATAGCAGATTTTTGAATATTATCAAGAGCTGGACCTGACAATACAGGGTGAGTACATGATGCAAAGACATTTGTAGCACCAGCTTCAGCAAGTGCATCCGCTGCATGACAGATGGTACCTGCAGTATCAATCATATCATCAATCAAGATACATGTTTTCCCTTCAACATTACCAATGATATTCATAACCTCAGAAGTGTTCATTTTATCAACACTACGACGTTTATCAATGATAGCGATTGGTGTTTTCAAACATTGAGCAAGTTTACGCGCACGAGTAACACCACCATGATCTGGAGAAACAACAACCACATCATCACCCGTAAGACCAGCACGATCAAAATAATCTGCGATAAGAGGCGCTCCCATCAAATGATCCACTGGGATATCAAAAAATCCTTGAATTTGAGGAGCATGAAGGTCAACTGTCAAAAGACGGTCAACACCTGCTACCTCGAGCATATTAGCAACCAACTTAGATGTGATTGGTTCACGTGAACGTGCCTTTCGATCTTGACGTGCATATCCATAATAAGGCATAACAACATTGATTGTCTCAGCGCTAGCACGTTTTAGCGCATCAACCATAATCAAGATTTCCATCAAATTATCATTTACAGGAGAGCTTGTAGATTGAAGAATAAAAACGTGATGACCACGAATAGACTCTTCAATATTAACTTGAATCTCACCATCTGAAAATTCACGAACACTTGATCTTCCAAGTTCAATACCAATTTTATCAGCAACTTTTGCTGCTAATTCTTGGTTAGACGACAAAGCAAATAACTTTAAATTCGTATAAGACATGATTTCCTCCAAAATATCTACTAGACCATTCTACCCTTTTTTAAGTTGATTTTCAACGCCAAATAAATGGTGTCACATGAACTTAACAAGGATAAAAATACTTCCCCTTAGTCTAGAATTTTTTTCAAACACCATTATTTTCTCAGGCTAAATATATTATTTACATAAAATAAAAACGATTCGGGAATAGCCGAATCGCTTTTGTTATACTCATTATGGGTAAATATAAAATACAGAACCACCATGCGCTGATGATGTTGGATCAAATGTACCACGGTAGTTACTGATTGACATGTTACCAGCGTAGTTCGATTCCATAACTTGAATTGAATTTGCACCTGATGCTGATGTAACATAAGCTACGTGACCATAACCACCACCATCATTTGGCCATACCGCAATCGCTCCGGCTACTGGAGTTGTACCTACTGAATGACCAGCTGCTCGCGCACTAGCAATCCAGTTTTTAGCATTCCCCCAATTATTACCAGCCCATGGAGCCAATGATTTCACACCCCAAGTACATTGTCCAACTGGATATGTATTAGGAGTTGATGCTGCTGACACTTTATGTGTTTCAGCAGCTGGTGCAGGAGCTTCTGAAGCAGCTGGTGCAGCTTCTGATGTTACGACAGGTGCTACGCTAACAGGAGCTTCTGAAACAGCTGGTGCAGCTTCTGGTGTTGCGACAGGTACTACGCTAGCAGGAGCTTCTGAAACAGCTGGTGCAGCTGATTCTGGTTGTACTTCTGATGTTTCTGATGAAGCCGGCTCCTGTGCAGCCTCAGAAGCTGTCGATGTTTCAGAAACTGGTGCCTCTGAAGGCTGAGCTACAGCTTCAGAAGTAGCAGCTACTTCTGAAGAAGCTACTGATGTTGCTGCTTCTGAAGAATCTACAACTTGTGCAGTTGCCTCTGATTCAGCAATTGCTTGAGACTGTGCCACTGATGCAGCCGTCGAGGCAGCTACAGATTCAGCAGTTGATTTAGCAGAGACAAGTGATGTCTTCTCATTTTGAGCTGTTGCCAATTCAGCAGCCAAAGTAACTTGTGCTGCTTCAAGTTCTGCTTGTTGAGTTGTCAAACCAGCTTCTGTTGTTTCAAGTTCTGACTTATTAGCTGCAATAGTATTAATTGCAGCTTGATTTTCTACTTGTTTAGCAGCAAGCTCTTTTTGATCTGACTCTTGTTTAGTCAATAAATCATTATTAGCTGTAACAACTTTTGAAATAGCTGTGATACGAGTAATAGCTTCAGAGATTGACTTAGAGTTCAAGATAGAGTTAATGTAGCTAGTAGCAGTGTTATTTTGTTGAGCACTACGAGCTTGTTTCGCCAAAGAATCTTGACGAGCTACAATCTTACTTGATAATTCTTGAATTTCAGATTCCAAATCTGCAGATACTTTTTCAAGTTCGGCATTTTTAGCTTCCAATTCAGTTTTTTGTGTTCTGAGAGTTGATACTTGAGATTGGATTGTAGCAACTTGTGCTTGCGCAGCCTCTTGTTGAGAAGCAAGGTTACTAATTGCGTTATTTGTAGCAGCGATTTGCGAATCATAATCCTCTGCATGTACTGATGCAGCTGCTGATAAAGTCACACCACTTACCAACACTGCTGAAAGAATGCGTTTTTTCATAATATAAAATACTACTCCTTTTCGATAAGACTCCTTAATTGTATCAAAAAATGGCGCAAACTTTGTTACGCCAATATTACAGTTTTATTTAAATCTATCAACTGAAAGATACAAAAATAATTTTTCGACAAAAGGTTTGATCAAAATAAAAATCAAAAGATTAAACACTAGACTAGGACTGAGTTGATAGATAATAAAATCACTAATATACTCATTTGTGAAGCCATAATATAAGGCAAAACCAAAATTTAAAGTATCAAAGAGAAATAAGAATAAAAAAGCCAGTAAACAATCAACATAAGCATTTCTCTTGACAAAACGCAATAGTTGAGAAAACAAATAGGATAAAAGTGGGAGAGTTATAATTACTATACCGAGTGTTTTGAAATAATATGTATCATATAGAAATCCTAAACAAACAAGGTATAGAAGTGAAAAATTATAAGGACGGCTGAGAGTTAAGATGAATAGGTAGATAATAAAGAGGTGGGACGATAGAAATAATTCTGGAGAAAAATAATAGTTAAGTAGCATCGAAATATGACCATCCCATAGAAAAGGAATAATACTCAACCAGTATGGAGTAACAGAAAACTTGAAAAACTTCATATTATTTACCCTCTCCAACAAGAGTGACATAAGAAATTTTATCAAAATCAGCATAAGGTTTAACTAAAATCGTACGATTCCCTTCATAATCAATCACAGATTCAACCTTACCAATTGGAACATCTTTTACTGAAACTTCATCTAGGCCACTTGTTACCACTTCAGAACCAACCTTAACATCAGAAGATGAATTTAGCTGAGTCATTTCCAAAAGCTTCTTTTTATTATCATAACTTGATATAATTCCAAAAATCTGACTTCCATCCTCACCTTTTACACTAGAAGCAATATAAGAATCATTTGAGCTATTGGAGAGTAAAGAGATAGTTGTACTATGATCATAAATTTTAGTTATAAAACCAAATACTCCACCATTAGAAGTCGCCAACATAGACTTACTAACACTCTTAGACTTTCCAACATTAATCGTTAACTCCTTCAACCAGGTAACAGATGGACGCATTGAAACCTCAGCAGTAATTACATTGTTACGACTAAGTTTATCCGAAAGATTTAAAGAAGCTCTCAAAGAGTCATTTTCTTCTTGTAAATTAGAGATGACAGCAGATTGATTTTCTAAAGTAGATAATGATTTCTTTAAATCACGATTCTCAGAATAGGTTGACAAAAAATCAGAAATAACATCATGAGATTTTGCTAATGCAGTAAATGGAACTGAAATAACAGAATCTACTTTAGACACAACTCCCGAGACATTAGAAGAAACATCCCTGGACAATTTATAGTTTCTAAAAACAAAAGAAATAAGCATTACAAAAAATAGAATAAGAACAAACGCGTATAGAAGAAATCGATAAAAACTATTTTTCATTTTGCCACCTCTATAAAAAAGAAAACGAATTATCATTTAGATAATTCGTCATAATACGGAGAATGGGGGATTCGAACCCCCGCGTCAGTTACCCGACCTAACGATTTAGCAAACCGTCCTCTTCAGCCTCTTGAGTAATTCTCCAATATGGGCACGAGTGGAATCGAACCACCGACCTCACGCTTATCAGGCGTGCGCTCTAACCATCTGAGCTACGCGCCCAAGCTAAATGCTTGGATATTTGTTTCCAAATAAAGCGGGTGACGAGAATCGAACTCGCGACAACAGCTTGGAAGGCTGTAGTTTTACCACTAAACTACACCCGCTTAACAACAAAATGGCGCGAGACGGAATCGAACCGCCGACACATGGAGCTTCAATCCATTGCTCTACCAACTGAGCTACCGAGCCATATTGCGGGAGCAGGATTTGAACCTACGACCTTCGGGTTATGAGCCCGACGAGCTACCTAGCTGCTCCATCCCGCGTTAATTATAAGGAGGATGTGGGATTCGAACCCACGCACGCTTTTACACGCCTGACGGTTTTCAAGACCGTTCCCTTCAGCCGGACTTGGGTAATCCTCCCAATATTATAAATAATATATGGACCTTGTAGGACTCGAACCTACGACCGCTCGGTTATGAGCCGAGTGCTCTAACCAGTTGAGCTAAAGGTCCAAGTAATCCATATATAGCGGCGAAGGGAATCGAACCCCCGACCTCCCGGGTATGAACCGGACGCTCTAGCCAGCTGAGCTACACCGCCATTAATCGGGAAGACAGGATTCGAACCTGCGACCCCTTGGTCCCAAACCAAGTGCTCTACCAAGCTGAGCTACTTCCCGATAAAAATGCACCCTAGAGGAGTCGAACCTCTAACCGCCTGATTCGTAGTCAGGTACTCTATCCAGTTGAGCTAAGGGTGCTTATTATTAAATTATGCCGAGGACCGGAATCGAACCGGTACGAAAGTTTCCTTTCGCAGGATTTTAAGTCCTGTGCGTCTGCCAGTTCCGCCACCCCGGCTCCTCAAGCGAACGACGGGATTCGAACCCGCGACCCCCACCTTGGCAAGGTGGTGTTCTACCACTGAACTACGTTCGCGTTTTATGCCGGCTACATGACTTGAACACGCGACCCTCTGATTACAAATCAGATGCTCTACCAACTGAGCTAAGCCGGCTAACTTTTTTCTAATGCGGGTGAAGGGACTTGAACCCCCACGCCGTTAAGCGCCAGATCCTAAATCTGGTGCGTCTGCCAATTCCGCCACACCCGCATATATGACCCGTACTGGGCTCGAACCAGTGACCCATTGATTAAAAGTCAATTGCTCTACCAACTGAGCTAACGAGTCTCAAATATTTCTACTTGAACGGTCCCGACGGGAATCGAACCCGCGATCTTCGCCGTGACAGGGCGACGTGATAACCGCTACACCACGGGACCTATGGGAGTTAACGGGATCGAACCGCTGACCCTCTGCTTGTAAGGCAGATGCTCTCCCAGCTGAGCTAAACTCCCTATTTGCTAAGCGACTACCGTATCTAACAGGGGCAACCCCCAACTACATCAGGCGTACTAGGGCTTAACTTCTGTGTTCGGCATGGGAACAGGTGTATCTCCTAGGCTATCGTCACTTAACTCTGAGTATTCTCAACTCAAAATTGAATATCTATACTGTATCAAGAAACCAAATCGTTGTCAATATATCTCAGTTACTTTCGTTGGATAAGTCCTCGAGCTATTAGTATTAGTCCGCTACATGTGTCACCACACTTCCACTTCTAACCTATCAACCTGATCATCTCTCAGGGCTCTTACTGATATAAAATCATGGGAAATCTCATCTTGAGGTGGGCTTCACACTTAGATGCTTTCAGCGTTTATCCCTTCCCTACATAGCTACCCAGCGATGCTCTTGGCAGAACAACTGGTACACCAGCGGTAAGTCCACTCTGGTCCTCTCGTACTAGGAGCAGATCCTCTCAAATTTCCTACGCCCGCGACGGATAGGGACCGAACTGTCTCACGACGTTCTGAACCCAGCTCGCGTGCCGCTTTAATGGGCGAACAGCCCAACCCTTGGGACCGACTACAGCCCCAGGATGCGACGAGCCGACATCGAGGTGCCAAACCTCCCCGTCGATGTGAACTCTTGGGGAGATAAGCCTGTTATCCCCAGGGTAGCTTTTATCCGTTGAGCGATGGCCCTTCCATACGGAACCACCGGATCACTAAGCCCGACTTTCGTCCCTGCTCGAGTTGTAGCTCTCGCAGTCAAGCTCCCTTATACCTTTACACTCTGCGAATGATTTCCAACCATTCTGAGGGAACCTTTGGGCGCCTCCGTTACCTTTTAGGAGGCGACCGCCCCAGTCAAACTGCCCGTCAGACACTGTCCCCGATAGGGATAACCTATCTGGGTTAGAGTAGCCATAACACAAGGGTAGTATCCCAACAACGCCTCACTCGAAACTGGCGTCCCGAGGTCATAGGCTCCTACCTATCCTGTACATGTGGTACAGATACTCAATATCAAACTGCAGTAAAGCTCCATGGGGTCTTTCCGTCCTGTCGCGGGTAACCTGCATCTTCACAGGTACTAAAATTTCACCGAGTCTCTCGTTGAGACAGTGCCCAAATCATTACGCCTTTCGTGCGGGTCGGAACTTACCCGACAAGGAATTTCGCTACCTTAGGACCGTTATAGTTACGGCCGCCGTTTACTGGGGCTTCAATTCATGCCTTCGCTTACGCTAAGCACTCCTCTTAACCTTCCAGCACCGGGCAGGCGTCACCCCCTATACATCATCTTACGATTTAGCAGAGAGCTGTGTTTTTGATAAACAGTTGCTTGGGCCTATTCACTGCGGCTGACCATCAGTCAGCGCCCCTTCTCCCGAAGTTACGGGGCCATTTTGCCGAGTTCCTTAACGAGAGTTCTCTCGCTCACCTGAGGCTACTCGCCTCGACTACCTGTGTCGGTTTGCGGTACGGGTAGAGTATAATTAACGCTAGAAGCTTTTCTCGGCAGTGTGACATCACTAACTTCGCTACTAAACTTCGCTCCCCATCACAGCTCAATGTTAAAGATATAAGCATTTGACTCATATCACACCTCACTGCTTGGCCAGACACTTCCAATCGTCTGGTTTAGTTAGCCTACTGCGTCCCTCCATCACTATATACTCTAGTACAGGAATATCAACCTGTTGTCCATCGGATACACCTTTCGGTCTCTCCTTAGGTCCCGACTAACCCAGGGCGGACGAGCCTTCCCCTGGAAACCTTAGTCTTACGGTGGACAGGATTCTCACCTGTCTTTCGCTACTCATACCGGCATTCTCACTTCTATGCGCTCCAGCACTCCTCACGGTACACCTTCTTCGCACATAGAACGCTCTCCTACCATACCTATAAAGGTATCCACAGCTTCGGTAATATGTTTTAGCCCCGGTACATTTTCGGCGCAGGGTCACTCGACTAGTGAGCTATTACGCACTCTTTGAATGAATAGCTGCTTCTAAGCTAACATCCTAGTTGTCTGTGCAACCCCACATCCTTTTCCACTTAACATATATTTTGGGACCTTAGCTGGTGGTCTGGGCTGTTTCCCTTTCGACTACGGATCTTAGCACTCGCAGTCTGACTGCCGATTATATCTCATTGGCATTCGGAGTTTATCTGAGATTGGTAATCCGGGATGGACCCCTCACCCAAACAGTGCTCTACCTCCAAGAGACTTAACATCGACGCTAGCCCTAAAGCTATTTCGGAGAGAACCAGCTATCTCCAAGTTCGTTTGGAATTTCTCCGCTACCCACAAGTCATCCAAGCACTTTTCAACGTGCCCTGGTTCGGTCCTCCAGTGAGTTTTACCTCACCTTCAACCTGCTCATGGGTAGGTCACATGGTTTCGGGTCTACGACATGATACTAATGCGCCCTATTAAGACTCGGTTTCCCTACGGCTCCGTCTCTTCAACTTAACCTCGCATCATATCGTAACTCGCCGGTTCATTCTACAAAAGGCACGCTCTCACCCATTAACGGGCTCGAACTTGTTGTAGGCACACGGTTTCAGGTTCTATTTCACTCCCCTCCCGGGGTGCTTTTCACCTTTCCCTCACGGTACTGGTTCACTATCGGTCACTAAAGAGTATTTAGGGTTGGGAGATGGTCCTCCCAGATTCCGACGAGATTTCTCGTGTCTCGCCGTACTCAGGATACTGCTAGGTATAAAGACTATTTCGAATACGAGGCTATTACTCTCTTTGGCCTACCTTCCCAGGTAGTTCTTCTATAATCTTTAAGTCCACGTTGCAGTCCTACAACCCCGAAGAGTAAACTCTTCGGTTTGCCCTCTTGCCGTTTCGCTCGCCGCTACTAAGGCAATCGCTTTTGCTTTCTCTTCCTACAGCTACTTAGATGTTTCAGTTCACTGCGTCTTCCTCTACATTACCTTAACAGTAATGAGTGACAGGCATTACCTGCCGGGTTCCCCCATTCGGACATCTCTGGATCATTGCTCACTTACAGCTCCCCAAAGCATTTCGTCGTTAGTCACGTCCTTCATCGGCTTCTAGTGCCAAGGCATCCACCGTGCGCCCTTATTAACTTAACCTTATTTTTGGCCTTTCGACCTAACTCATTAAATATTCACAGCGTTTCGGTTTATTTTCTTGTTACTATCTATATGTAATTACTTACATATGGAATTTGATATAGATATTCAATTTTCAATGGACAATACTTGAATCTTTCGATTCAATGGAGCCTAGCGGGATCGAACCGCTGACCTCCTGCGTGCAAAGCAGGCGCTCTCCCAGCTGAGCTAAGGCCCCACAAGACCTCTCAAAACTAAATAAGAAACTCAAGTACATTCCGTTTTTCCTTAGAAAGGAGGTGATCCAGCCGCACCTTCCGATACGGCTACCTTGTTACGACTTCACCCCAATCATCTGTCCCACCTTAGGCGGCTGGCTCCAAAAGGTTACCTCACCGACTTCGGGTGTTACAAACTCTCGTGGTGTGACGGGCGGTGTGTACAAGGCCCGGGAACGTATTCACCGCGGCGTGCTGATCCGCGATTACTAGCGATTCCGACTTCATGTAGGCGAGTTGCAGCCTACAATCCGAACTGAGATTGGCTTTAAGAGATTAGCTCGCCGTCACCGACTCGCAACTCGTTGTACCAACCATTGTAGCACGTGTGTAGCCCAGGTCATAAGGGGCATGATGATTTGACGTCATCCCCACCTTCCTCCGGTTTATTACCGGCAGTCTCGCTAGAGTGCCCAACTGAATGATGGCAACTAACAATAGGGGTTGCGCTCGTTGCGGGACTTAACCCAACATCTCACGACACGAGCTGACGACAACCATGCACCACCTGTCACCGATGTACCGAAGTAACTTTCTATCTCTAGAAATAGCATCGGGATGTCAAGACCTGGTAAGGTTCTTCGCGTTGCTTCGAATTAAACCACATGCTCCACCGCTTGTGCGGGCCCCCGTCAATTCCTTTGAGTTTCAACCTTGCGGTCGTACTCCCCAGGCGGAGTGCTTAATGCGTTAGCTGCGGCACTGAATCCCGGAAAGGATCCAACACCTAGCACTCATCGTTTACGGCGTGGACTACCAGGGTATCTAATCCTGTTCGCTCCCCACGCTTTCGAGCCTCAGCGTCAGTTACAGACCAGAGAGCCGCTTTCGCCACCGGTGTTCCTCCATATATCTACGCATTTCACCGCTACACATGGAATTCCACTCTCCCCTTCTGCACTCAAGTTTGACAGTTTCCAAAGCGAACTATGGTTGAGCCACAGCCTTTAACTTCAGACTTATCAAACCGCCTGCGCTCGCTTTACGCCCAATAAATCCGGACAACGCTCGGGACCTACGTATTACCGCGGCTGCTGGCACGTAGTTAGCCGTCCCTTTCTGGTAAGCTACCGTCACAGTGTGAACTTTCCACTCTCACACCCGTTCTTGACTTACAACAGAGCTTTACGATCCGAAAACCTTCTTCACTCACGCGGCGTTGCTCGGTCAGGGTTGCCCCCATTGCCGAAGATTCCCTACTGCTGCCTCCCGTAGGAGTCTGGGCCGTGTCTCAGTCCCAGTGTGGCCGATCACCCTCTCAGGTCGGCTATGTATCGTCGCCTAGGTGAGCCATTACCTCACCTACTAGCTAATACAACGCAGGTCCATCTTGTAGTGGAGCAATTGCCCCTTTCAAATAAATGACATGTGTCATCCATTGTTATGCGGTATTAGCTATCGTTTCCAATAGTTATCCCCCGCTACAAGGCAGGTTACCTACGCGTTACTCACCCGTTCGCAACTCATCCAAGAAGAGCAAGCTCCTCTCTTCAGCGTTCTACTTGCATGTATTAGGCACGCCGCCAGCGTTCGTCCTGAGCCAGGATCAAACTCTCATTAATACTTTAATAATTGTTCGAGCGTTAACTCATTACCGTCGTCTGACGATTTATTCTTGTAAATTGACAGGTTATAATTCTTCTATCATAACCCTGCACTTGGTTTCTTATTCAGTTCTCAAAGGTCTTTGCCTCTCTTGAGACAACTTCTATATTCTAGCAAAGACAGAATATCTTGTCAACACTTTTTTGAAGTTTTTTTCTCTTCTTCGTGCTGGCCGTCTCTCACGAAACAGCTTATTTATAATATCATCCCTTCTTAAACTTGTCAATAGCTTTTTTAAAGTTTTGGAACCTTTTTTAATAATTTTTTGTTATTAGTGAACTTTTTCATTAAAAGTAGAAAAAATTAAAAAAGTCCCATAAGACCTGTACTGACCCCAAAAAGTTAGACAATTAATTTACACAAAGGACTTAGTTCTGTATTGCACAGGACCAAGTCCTTTTAATTTTACCTTAATGTGTTTGTTGTTGTAATAATCAATATAGGCTACAATAGCTTGTTCCAATTGCTCAAGTGAGTGAAACGTCTTCTCGTAACCATAAAACATCTCAGACTTAAGAATGCCAAAGAAGGACTCCATCATACCATTGTCTGGACTATTTCCCTTACGTGACATGGACGGTTGGATCCCTTTATCCTCTAAAAATTGATGATAATACTGATGTTGGTATTGCCAACCTTGGTCACTATGGAGAATTGTATTTTCATAATGCTCCTCTGTGAAGGACTGGTCTAACATAGATTTCACTTGTTCTAAGTTTGGTGAAGTTGAGAGATTATAAGCGATAATTTCGCTGTTGAAACCATCTAAAACAGGCGATAAATACAATTTATGTGTGCTATTTGGAATGGCAAACTCTGTCACATCTGTGTAGCACTTTTCCATGGGGTTGGCTGCTTCAAACTGGCGTTGAATAAGGTTATCTGCTTTCTTGCCAACTTCTCCTTGGTATGAAGAATATTTGTGTTTACGACGAATTTGGGAACTTAAACCAAAGAGCTTCATCAGACGTTGGACCTTCTTCTGGTTCACTACAAAACCACGATTCCTCAATTCAAGAGTTATTCGGCGATAGCCATAATTTCCTTTATGCTCATAATAAATTTCTTGAATTTAGCCTTTAGTCTCTTCATCTTTGTCGTGCCCATCTAGTTGTTTCAACTGATAATAGTAAGTCGAGCGAGCAAAACGTGCAGTTTCAAGAAGTAAATCTAGTCGAAATCCTCCTGAAACCCTTTTCTCTAACTGTTTCTGCCTTTCTCGCTGTAAGGCTTCGTCCCTTTCCTCTAACTCTTTTAACTTTTTTAGGTAGGCCACCTCGGTACGTAAGCGTTCATTCTCCTCTTGGAGTCGCTCTAGTTCTGTCATTTCTTCCCAAGTTTTCTTACGTTTACGCCCCATTTTAGGTACTCTGCCTCTTCTTTTCTCAAGAATTGTATACCCATTTTTTATATTGTGCTATCTAGTTAGGCAACATTCCACCACTTGGAAGACAATAATCAAGACTTACACTTTTTTGTGAACGACCTTCAAGTAGCACTTTATCAATCATTTCTTGTTTTAATTCTGGAGAATAGTAACAATTCTTACCTTTCTTGATAATTTCTATTCCGTAACGTTCAATCAATCTCGTCATATATCTTAATCCAGAAGCACCCACACCAAATCGTTTTGAAAGTTGGTTGAAGGTTTGACCTTGCTTTCTCAATTCATATATTTGAACTTTATCTTCATAAGTTAATTTCATAATAAAAACACCCCAAAAGTTAGATTTTTCTATCTAACTTTTGGGGTGCAGTTCAACCTATAATGAAAAGTGACCAAACCATCATTAGAAAGAACCTAATGGAACAATTAGATTTTATCATAAACATACTCAGAGTTGAGATAAGAACATCATAATCTTGGATTATTTGGATGCTGGAACACATAAAGAAATCATCGCTAAGCTAGATTACCCTGCTCCTAAGTGTCTCGACTGTCAAGGACAAATGGCTAAATTTGACTTCCAAAAAGAATTTAAAATTCCCTATCTAGAGTGTGCGGTCTACAAAACTCTTATTCGATTGAGAAAACGCCGCTTTCGTTGTAACGTATGCGGAAAAAATGGCTGTCGCAGAGACTTCCTTAGTTCAAAAAGAACCACCAAATTTCAACGATCGTCAACCAGAAAATCACTCAAAAATTAATCGAGAAAGTCTCTATGACCACTATCACCGAAACTTTATCGGTCTCTACTTCGACAGTCATCCGTAAATTGAAAGAGTTCGAGTTCAAGTCTGATCTTAACCACCTTCCAGAACACATGAGCTGGGATGAGTACAGCTTCAAGAAAGGTAAGATGAGCTTTATTGCACATGACTACGATACAAGAAAGATCGTAGCTATCCTAGATGGACGGACTCAAGCAACTATTCGCAATCATTTCCTTCGTTATTCTAGACAGGTGAGATGTCGTGTGAAAGTCATTACCATAGACATGTTTAGTCCCTACTACGATATTGCTAGAAAACTTTTTTCAAATTCAAAAATCGTTCTCGACTGCTTTCACATTGTCCAGCATCTCAATCGAGCAATGAATCGCGTATGCATACAAATTATGAATCAGTTTGATCGGAGATCGCACGAATATAAAGCACTGAAACGTTACTGGAAACTCATCCAACAGGATAGCCGTAAACTCAGTGATAAACGATTTTATCAACCAACTTTTCGGTCACACTTGACCAATAAAGAGGTTCTAGAAAAGCTCTTTTCATACTCACAAGAACTTAGACAGCACTATAATCTCTATCAACTCCTACTCTTTCATTTTCAAGAGAAACAAACGGAACATTTCTTTAGTCTTATTGAAGAAACAATTTCTTCTGTAAATCCTATTTTTCAAACTCTTTTTAAGACCTTTTTGAAAGATAAGGACAAGATTATGAATGCACTGGAACTTCCCCACTCAAACGCAAAACTAGAGGCTACCACTAACCTCATCAAAGTCATCAAGCGAAATGCTTTTAGCTTCCGGAACTTTGACAACTTTAAAACTAGAATTTTCATTGTTTTGAACATCAAAGAGGAGAGAACCAATTTGGTCCTCTCCAGGTTGTAACTTTTCATCAACCCACTACAGTTGACAAAGATCCGAAAAATTCTACTCTTCTTCATCTTTATTTTTGTTTTCAAGTCTCTTTTTAACTTCATCAAAGGATAAAGCATGGTTATCTTCTTCTGAATCTACCGGCATCTTACCAGTCTCATAAATTGATTTAATTTGTGCAGCGTCAAGTGTTTCATACTTAAGCAAAGCTTCTGCAATAAGAGCATGTGTGTCTCGGTTTGCATTGATAATTTCAGCTGCTCTGTCGTGTGCCTCAACTAAAAGTGATCGAATTTCTTCGTCGATGAGTTGAGCTGTATGAGCTGAGTAAGACTTGTCTGGCGTGAATTGACCTGGGTTCATCGCGTGGTTCCCCTCATATTGGACTGGTCCAAGTTTTTCACTCATACCATATTCAGTAACCATTGCACGTGCTAACTGTGTTGCCTGCTCAAAGTCGTTGGAAGCACCAGAAGTTTGAAGATTAAAAATAATTTCTTCTGCAACGCGTCCTCCCATCAATCCCGCTAATTGTTCTTTCAGTTCGTCTTTAGATGACAACATTTGATCTTCTTTTGGTAAAGAAATCATATAGCCACCCGCACGACCTCGGGGAACAATAGTAACTTTGTGAACATCACGAGCACTAGAGAGTGTTAATCCAACAATCGTGTGACCAGCCTCATGGTAGGCAACAACTTTACGTTCATGTTCCGAAACTTGGCGATCTTTCTTAGATGGTCCAGCAATGACACGATCCTCTGCTTCATCAATATCACTAGCATCAATCTTAGTCTTACCACGTCGTGCCGCAACTAAAGCAGCCTCATTCAAGACATTCTCTAAGTCAGCTCCAACAAAACCTGGAGTTTGCTGAGCAACAACCTTAAGGTTGACATCTTCAGCCAATGGTTTATTCTTAGCATGTACTTTCAAGATGGCTTCACGACCTTTTACATCGGGGAGTCCAACAAGAACTTTACGGTCAAAACGTCCCGGACGTAGAAGGGCTGGATCAAGAATATCACTACGGTTGGTTGCAGCAATGACAATAATATTCTCATTACCATCAAACCCATCCATCTCTATCAACAATTGGTTAAGGGTTTGTTCACGCTCATCATTGCCACCTCCCATTCCGGTACCACGACGACGACCAACAGCATCAATTTCATCAATAAAGATAATAGCACGCTCTGTCTTTTTAGCATCTTCAAACAGACTACGTACACGGCTAGCTCCGACACCGACAAACATTTCAACAAAATCAGAACCTGAGATGCTAAAGAATGGTACATCAGCTTCACCAGCCACAGCTTTAGCAAGGAGGGTTTTACCTGTTCCTGGAGGGCCTTCGAGGAGGACTCCTTTAGGAATACGTGCACCCAAAGCTTTATATTTACGTGGATTTTTGAGGAAATCTACTATTTCTACAAGTTCTTCTTTTTCTTCTTCTGCACCGGCTACATCTGTAAAGCGAACTTTAATATTTTCTTTTGACTGAGCTTTAGCACGATTACGGCCAAAGTTCATGGCACCGCGATTACCACCTTGATTCATCATAAAAATGAAAAAAATAGCAATACCAATCAAAGGAAGGTAACTAAAGAGATACGAAATCCAAGTACCACTTGAACTTTCACGTATCATTTTGATATTAACATTAGCTTTTTCTGAAGCTGACTGTAATGCCTGTATTATCGTTTCATTATGAAGCACAGTTGATGTAAATCTTTGTGTCTCTGACGATGCTCCACCTAAAAATGGCAAACTTAGGTCATTATCAACCTTTTCAGCCTTTTTGTAGTCTCCTTTAACTTCAATGATACTACCATTAGGTTGATAGGTAATTGATTTTACCTTACCATCTTCAATTTTCTTAATCAACTGGGTATAAGATAATTGTTGACTTGGACTTTGACTTCCTCCAACAAAATACTGTACTGCCGTTACAACCGCAATAATCATTACGATGTAAAGGAAAGCATTCCGTAAGAAGCTATTATTATTTTTATTATTCATAAGTTAATTAGCCCTTTACTTATTATAAATTTCTTCTTTTAGGACACCAACGTAAGGAAGGTTACGGTATTTTTCATCATAATCTAGTCCGAAACCAACAATAAATTCGTTAGGGACATCATAACATACATAATCAGCCTCAATATCCACGACGCGACCCTCTGGCTTATCAAAAAGAGTTGCAATTTTTACTGAGCTTGCTTTGCGGTATTTGAACATGTCTCGAAGATAAAGGAGCGTACGACCCGTATCGATGATATCTTCAATAAAAATAACGTCTCTCCCTTCGATATTAGTATCTACATCCTTAAGAATCTTTACTTCACCACTGCTGACAGTCCCGCCACCATAGCTTGAAACAACCATAAAGTCCATCTCAATATGTGTATCAATATGTTTGATAAGTTCTGCCATAAATGGAACAGCACCTTTCAACACACATACTAAAAGGGGATTTTTTCCTGCATAATCCTTTGTCAGTTGTTGACCTAGTTCTTTAGTTTTAGTTACGATATCCTCTTGGGAAAAGAGGATTTTTTTAATGTCTTTTTCTAACATTTGGTTTCCCTTTCTCGAAGTCGATATTGTCTTATTATACCACTTTTACTTCAATCATCGTTATTTTAACATGGTATTTGATTAGAATTTCTTATAAATGACAACAGTGCCATAAAGTATAGCATTTTTAGGCCTTTTTTTCAAATAGAGACGCCCCGCAACATAGAGAAAAATAATCTGACCATCTTGTTCCCCTATAATGGCTTTTTGACGATCTTTCTCTGAAATTTTATTGTCTATGAACAATCGTCTTATTTTTTTGTGGTGAGTACCCAAGTCAATCCTATCACCTTCATGTCTATGACGAATCACTATCGGCGCATCAGACCAAATATTAATAGTATCCACATTAGAAACGACATGTGGTTCAGAAAAAGTCAATATGTATTCCTCAAACACAATAGATTTTCCAAATTCTAGGAGGCTTGGAGAAGATAGGCTGATGGGCTCTTCTTTGGTTATTAAGAAATCCGTCTGTGTTTTGACTAACACGTAACCATTTTTTAGTGGCATCTTTCCTGAAGTTTTTTTTCTTAGGAAACTCATCAATTGATTGAACTGACCTTTTGAAAGCTGTAAATCAGGAAAGGATTCTAAATAACTCTGAATAAGAAGGTGTTGGACAGCATCTGTCTGTTGTTGAAAAACAGACAAATCGGTTATAGTAATATCCTTCGTTAACTCCTCTAATGCTTTCTCCATAAGGGCAATCTCATCTGCTAGAAGACAAAGATGCTCCTTAAATTTAGGATTTTCCTGAGATAGAGTAGGGAGGTAGGTCAGTCTAATGCGATTTCGGAGATAGGCTAAAGAAGAATTACTCCTATCTTCAAAATGAAAGGTTACGGGAAGTTGATCTTTCGGAATATGCAAAAAGGGACGAATAATCTGACCAGTGCCAAATGATCTTACATCACAAATCCCACTCAGATGTCTTAAACGACTTCCTCTCAACAATCTCATAAAAATTGTCTCAGCCTGATCATCAGCATGATGGGCTGTAACAAGAGCAGAGTAGTCAGCTTCTTTCATAATTCGCTTAAAAAAATCATAGCGAAAAGTACGGGCGGCATTTTCTGAAAACTTTCCTGAGAATGCGCTGTAGTGAAAAGGTACCTTATGTTCCTTTGCCCAATGACGTAAATAATTTTCTTCGTACTCCGACTCTTGCCGTTGCTTATGGTTAACGTGAGCAATGCCCAGCTGAATATCCAAATCTTTTTGATGGTTATACAAAAAGTGCAGCAAACTCATCGAGTCTGCTCCACCTGATACTGCTACTAAAACTTTCTTGTGCTGGTTAAAATAACCTTTTGCTTGCATCATTTGCAACAATTTTTCTGTCATTATTTTAAAATTCCATAAACATCATCTGCAATTGAGGTGATTTTGTCATAGCCTTCTTTATCTGTAAAAATCGAAAGAATAAAGGGAGAATCTGTATAGACAATAGCGACATCATGTTTAAAATCGTAGGCATCCCCTATTTTATGTGCAACAGGGACATCAATATTTTTTGAAATACGTTCGCCATCATAGTCTGTACTTGAAAGATAATTAATAATATCCCCATTTTGCCTATAAATAGCCTCCATCAAAGTACCTGCTGCTCTAGCAGTCAACTCTTTTTTATCCATATTCCATGAGGTTGCTGACGCCTTATCTACTGATTTTTGGAAAGAATTATCATACTGATTAGCTACATAATAACCTAAGATATTTGTCGCTACATTATCTGAATTTTGGGCTACAGCCTTTAACAAGTTTTCCAAGCTATAATTCTTATCATCAGTCATCTTACTAATCTTTCCTGAGCCATCTGGATCATAAGCACCTGGAAAACCATTCACAGTAGAGGTATATTGATACTCATTGGATAATGATAATTTCTTTTGAGACAGACGTTCCTGTGCATAATAGAGTACACCTAACTTGGCTACGCTAGCTGCATACATGCTTTTTTCGTCATTGATAGCTGCTACGCGGTCTGTATCAAGCTGCTTGACATAAACTGAGATGTGCTCTTGATTGTTATACTTCTCATTAAGGACCCTCTGGACATCCTCGATGCGATTATCTGTAGTTGACAAGTCAGAAGCATTAATCCAACCCTCTCCATCTGCTAAATAATAAGTTCCAGCATGCGTCTGGGCAGCTCGGCTAACCTTTATCGGTTTGAAACTAGCGAGTTTAGAGTCAGCTTTTTCAGTTCCTAAAACGTAGGGGGCTTTGTAAACTGTTAAACCATCTTTAGTCCAGAAGGTCATGTCTACCGGTTTTTGATTATAGACACTATCATCAATAATTAATTTCTGACTAGCGGCTACAAAATCACCATCTTGAAGTTGGAAAACAGGTTCACCTTTAGCATTCCAAAAAATAGCAGAAATCGATAGTTTGGTATCTGCTTTGATACTGGTTTTAAATTCTGTTAATTCCTTGTTCTTATAAGTTAGGATATTTGTTATCGTTCTCGGATTTTTAGGAATCTGTTTAAATTGACTCAAGCTAGCTATAGTATTTTGAGACAAGTTTTGGACCTGTTTTGGAGTCAGAGTTAGCTCTTTCTCCATAGGAAGTAGGAATATAGGGCTAGAAGATACAAGCACAGCAGTTGCAGCTATTAATAGCTTTTTCATGCTTGTTTCTTCACCCCCTCTTTCCTCGGTACATCCGTTTTAAGTTGCTGATTTTTTTCTGATAGTTCCTCTAACTTGGCTTCTGAATAGGTTAAAAAAATTTCTACAGTTTTAAGTAAATCTTTCATTAGGGTAATAAGCTTGGTACAGGATAGATAGACTCTCCTTCACGTGAATAGTAATACTTAGCACGCGCATATTTCTCAGCGAAAGCATCATCCTTAAGTTTCTTAGCCAAATCCTTTCGTTCCTTTGTCTGATCTGACAATTTATCATAGTCTTTCTGTAATGACAAGACTTCCTTCTCTTGCTGTTTAATATTCATATACGTTTCAACTAGATTATAAGTTGGCAAGATAAAGAGTAAAACAACCACAAAGAGAATCCACCCCATAAAGCGATTCCTTTGTTCGTGTTCGGCACGCTCTAAACGATGCTCTTGATTGGCATTATCAATGTAATCGTTAGTAAGTTGTACAATATTAGGCTTCTTGCTCATCCACTTCAATCCTTGTTTCACTTATAATTTCATACATTTTTGCTGCATCTTCTTTTTTCGTACTGTCTTTCATTTCTAGAACACGAACAGTCAAAAGTTTATTTCCAAAACGAACTTCCACTTGATCACCGATTTTCAAATCTGTAGATGACTTAGCGAGTACACCATTTACTTTAATACGCCCTTTATCAGCTACTTCTTTAGCCACTGGACGGCGTTTGATAATTCGTGATACTTTTAAATATTTGTCTAATCTCAATGTTACTGTTTCCTTTCCGTTAGGATACTTCTTCTATAATAGCATTTTTAAAAAAAAAATAGGTGACTAAAGCCTTTTCAAACACAAAAATAAGAGGATCGATACTAGTAGACCCTCTCAGAGAATTATGAAAAAGAAAAGTTTTAGGATGTTTTATAGTATATAGAGACTTACTTAAACTTTCCTTAAGTTTCTTTTTTTTCTTTACGTTTTTTAATTTCCATAAATGTCTGACCAAAAATCTTTAATTCTTCAAGGATTTCATAGTCTTTCTTGTTACGAACATCAAAAATAATCTCTACTTTTCCTTGGTTATCACTAATTCTTGCCTTTAAATTTGTCTTAGAGATGGCTTCAAAATAGTCTTGTGTCAAGAAGAATTTTAGAGAGACTTTTTCGAAACGAACGATGATAGTATCGTTCTTACGCTCGACTAATTCTGCAAAGGCAGCATCTAAATAGGCCTTAACCAGACCAATCTCAATGAGATAGGCAACTTGATCTGGATATTCTCCAAAGCGGTCAATCAACTCATCTTGAAGGTCCTGGTAGTCTTTCTGATTCTCAATTTCACGAATACGCTTATAAATTTCAATTTTTTGGCGCTCGTCAGAAATATAGTCAGAAGGAAGGTAAGCATCAATCTGAAGATTGAACTCTGCATTTCCTTTTCGACGAACCTGAGTCTTACCTTGACGCTTATTGATAGCCTCTTCCAAGAGTTGCGAGTACATTTCAAATCCGACTGAGTCGATGAAACCACTTTGAGAAGCACCAAGAATATTCCCTGCACCGCGAATCGATAAATCACGCATAGCAATTTTGAAACCTGATCCCAGTTCTGTAAATCCCTTAATAGCATCCAAACGCTTCTCTGAGACTTCCGTCAACACTTTGTCAGGACGATACATAAGGTAGGCATAGGCAATTCGATTACTACGTCCCACACGACCTCTTAGCTGATAAAGGGTAGACAAGCCCATATGGTCTGCATTCTCAATGAAAAGTGTATTAACATTGGGGATATCAATGCCTGTCTCGATAATGGTCGTTGCTACCAAAATATCGTAATCACCATTCAAAAAATCTAAGAGAGTATTCTCCAACATAACTTCACTCATCTGACCATGAACAAATCCGATACGTGCTTCAGGGACTAGCTCATGCAGTTCAGAAACTTTTTGATCAATGGTTTCAACACGATTATAAATATAAAAAATCTGGCCACCTCTGTCCATCTCCCTTAATATCGCTTCTCGAATAAGACCAGGATTGGTTTCCATAACATAAGTTTGAACTGGATAACGGTTGGTAGGTGCTGTCTCAATAATCGACAAATCACGAATACCCAACATAGACATATGAAGTGTACGAGGAATAGGGGTCGCAGTTAGAGTAAGGACATCAACTTTAGCTTTCAACTCCTTAAGTTTCTCTTTATGCTTCACGCCAAAACGTTGTTCTTCATCAATTACTAGCAAGCCTAAATCAGAAAACTTAACATCTTTAGACAACAAGCGGTGGGTACCAATAATAATATCAATACGTCCTTTAGCTAGATTTTTAATAGTCTCATTTTGCTCTTTTTTACTTCTAAAACGACTGAGTTCATCTACTTCAACAGCATGATTTTCAAAACGCTCTTTAAAATTTATATAATGCTGATGGGCAAGAACTGTGGTAGGAACTAGGATAGCAACTTGCTTCCCATCATTGACCGCCTTGAAGGCAGCACGCATGGCTACCTCTGTCTTACCAAAACCAACATCACCAACCAAGAGACGATCCATAGGTTTGTCTGACTCCATGTCCGCCTTAATTTCCTTAATGGAACGCAGTTGATCCACTGTCTCAGCATAGGAGAACTCATCTTCAAAATCCCTTTGATTATCATCATCCGGTGAAAAAGTAAATCCTTTCAGTTGACTTCGCTCGGCATAGAGTTTTAAGAGATTATCAGCAATATCCTCTACCTGCTTGCTTACTTTTTGTTTGGTCTTTTGGAAACGCCCATCATTGAGTTTATTAATTTTAGGCTCTTTCCCGTCCACTGACACATACTTAGAGAGACTCTCAATCTGCTCAATAGGTAGAGAAATTGTTGCAGCATCCTGATATTGAATGGTCAAGTAGTCACGGTGTACCCCTTTAATTTCAATAGTCTCAATACCTTTAAATTGTCCTATACCATGAGTCTGGTGTACAACATAATCACCTTTTTCAAGTTCATTATAGTCTTTAAGACGCTCAGCATTAGAAATATGGTTAGCACGCGTACGACGTTTTACTTTTTTATGAAAAATCTCACGTTCAGTAACCAGAACAACCTTTTCATCTGCAAAGTAAAAGCCATTCGATAAGTTTCCTAGGACTAGTTGAGCCTTATGAGGTATCAAATCTCCAAAGCTACTAAGAGGTAAATCTAGATTGTACTCTTCCAAGGTTTCCTTCAAAGAATTAAGTTGCTTATCAGACCCTACTTGTAAAATAACCGTTGCCTTATTCTTAGTATAACGACGAATTTCGTCAATCAGTAATGGAAATTGGTTGAAAAACTCCTGCATAGGGTATTGTGTGAATTGATACAACTTATCAAATTTAAGATTTCCTAATCCGTTATGGAAATTAGAAAAGAAGCTAGCTGGCTGATAGTTACGTAAAGTCTTAAATGAATCCACGAAGTAGTTTAGATGACTCAGAGACTTACCTTGATGAAGATCCTCAGTTAAAAGATTAGCCACTTCCAATTCAAGACGTCCATGGCGGTCCACTATCTTTTGAAAATCATCAATGAATACAGGAGTCCCTTTTGGAAGATAGTCAAATAAGGTATAAGCTTTGTCATAAAAGAGAGACAAAAACTTACGTAAATCTTTATGGCGATGACCATCAATCGTCACTGATAGAACTTCCTCAAGGTAAGCCTTATGAAGACCGTCTGCCTTCGAGACCGCACTTTCTAGGGCCTTCTCAGCACGTTGGTAATCTTCTCTTGTTAAGATAATATCATCCGCCGGTGATATAACAACATGATCTAAATTGTTTAAAGATTTCTGACTATCGCTATCAAACTGACGAATGCCATCAATCTCATCTCCAAAAAACTCTAATCGGTAGGGAAGCTCTGCAGTCAATTCGTAAATATCTAAAATATCCCCCCTACGACTAAACTCACCAGGTGAAAGAACTTGCTCTACTCTTTGATACCCAATATGCGTTAGATGCCTACTGAGAGCATCTAAATCATGTTCCTTCCCTAGTACTAAGTCGATGCGAGAGTCCTTATAAACCCTAGGATTAGGCAAATGTAACTTCGTACCAACTAAACTTGTAACCAAGACCCCACTTGCCTCTTCATCCATTAAAAAGTTAAGACTTTCAAGACGAGAATGAGTTTTTTCTGGTGAAGCAAAGATAAATTCAGCAGCTGATACATCATCCGCAAAAAAAGAATAAACCTTATCCTCTCCTAAGATAGCTGACAAATCTCCTACTAATTGCTCAGCTTCATTTTGTGTTGAGGTAACTATAAAAATCTTAGGAACCTGATTAGAAAGGGCAGATGCCATGGCAACTGCCTTGCTCGAACCAGAAAATCCCATGACCAATTGCCTACTCAATAAGCTTACCTTATCACGCCACTCAAGCAATTGATGATTCTTCTCAAAAAGCTCTAAGATCGTATTAGCCATTATACCGCCTCATGGTGTCTTCAAAATCATTTGTTTTTAAGTAGTGATGGAGGGCTGTCTCTACCTTGTCTAAAGTAAGTAAAATCATGGCATAATCGTCTTCACTAAATTTTCCAAGAACATGGTTAACAACCGTCATTCCTTTCTGTGGCCGACCAATGCCAATTTTTATACGATCAAATTCTTGAGTTCCAGTTTCAGCAATGATAGATTTAATACCATTATGACCACCTGCTGATCCCTTTTGACGAAAGCGCAATTTCCCAACTTCCATATCTAAATCATCGTAAATGACGATAAAATCCTCCATGGGAATATTGTAATAAGCTAGCAGTGCTCTCACAGCTAGACCAGATAGATTCATAAAAGTTGTTGGTTTAACAAAATAAACTTTCTCACCGTTTAAAAAGGTTGAAGCTACTTCAGCCTTAAAAGTCTTTTCCTCAGAAAAGGTTAATCCTAATTCTTTAGCCATTAGGTCTATAGCCATAAAACCAACATTGTGTCGTGTTTCATGGTATTTTGAACCAGGGTTTCCCAATCCAACTACTAATTTTGTCATCATTTCTCCTCTTTGATAAACAGCAAAAGGACTGAAAAATACTTTTCAGCCTTGTGCACTATTTTTTATTTTCTAAACGTTGAAACGGAATTCCATGATGTCACCATCTTGGACAACATACTCTTTTCCTTCTTCACGAAGGCGTCCAGCTTCTTTAACAGCTTTCTCAGAGCCATATTTAATCAAATCGTCATACGACATTGTTACAGCGCGGATAAAACCTTTCTCGAAGTCAGAGTGGATAATTCCAGCTGCTTGTGGAGCCTTGATCCCTCGTTTAAAGGTCCAAGCGCGGACCTCTTTTTCACCGGCAGTGAAATAAGTTCCAAGACCAAGCAAATGATATGCTGCGCGTGTTAGTTTATCGACTCCTGACTCTGTCAAACCAAGGTCTTCCAAGAACATCTCCTTATCTTCATCATCCAACTCAGAAATTTCTTCCTCAACACGAGCCGAAATAACAACTACTTCTGCATTTTCAGTCGCTGCAAACTCACGAATTTGCTTCACATAATCAATATCATCAGGATTTGCGACCTGGTCTTCATCAACGTTAGCCACATAAAGCACTGGTTTTGTTGTCAAGAGGAAGAGTCCCTTAACAATTTTTTGTTCTTCCTCAGTAAAATCAATTGTACGGGCAGACTTACCATCTTCTAGAACGGGTTTAATCTTTTGAAGAATATTAAACTCTGCCACAGAATCTTTATCTTTTTGAGTACGAGCGATCTTTTCGACACGCGCATAACGTTTGTTAATTGACTCAAGGTCAGCCAAAATCAATTCTAGGTTGATTGTATCGATATCAGCCATCGGATCCACAAAGTCATCCTCGCGCCCTTGTTCACGCATAACATTTTCATCATCGAAGGCACGAACGACATGGATAATCGCATCCACTTCACGAATATTGGCCAAGAACTTATTTCCAAGCCCTTCACCCTTTGATGCCCCTTTTACGATACCCGCAATATCTGTGAACTCAAATGTAGTTGGCACTGTCTTTTTAGGGGTGATAAGTTCAGTCAATTTTGTCAAACGCTCATCTGGTACTTCGACCATACCAACATTTGGATCTATTGTTGCGAAAGGATAGTTAGCAGCTTCCGCACCTGCTTTTGTAATTGCATTGAAAAGAGTTGATTTACCAACGTTCGGCAAACCAACGATACCTGCTGTTAAAGCCATTTATTTATTTCTCCATTAAAAAGTAATTTAGTTAATTATAACACAAAAATTGTTAAAAATAGGCAACTTCCCTTTTGAGAATCAGAAAAAGAGAAGTAAGGAAAAATGCTATAAGGAAGACGATTAGGGGACCTTGGATACTTTTTATTTTGCCAAAGTGCTATAGCTTTTAATATAAGAATCTAGTAGGTAAGTGACGTCCGTAATAGCTGTTATAAAACCTTTTTAAGCTTCTTTTCAAAATCATGACGACTCATCATGACCACATGATTACAATTTGTACAACGAATTTTTATGTCAGCTCCAAGACGAGTCACTTCCCACTCGTTAGCTTTTTTTCCTGTTGCTTTGATAGTACAAGCATGGGGTTTCTTCATTTCAACTAAACTTCCAATTTGGTACATAAACTTCCTCCTTAGTAAAAAAGTTATCCACAGTGGATAACTTTTCGATTTTAGTTTGTTCTTACAGGTGTAATTAATTGAATAAAGTTTTCACTGTCATCTGCTGGTGTCAAAGTGAATGGGCGTACTGGAGAAATGAAACGAACACGAACTGACTCACTTTTTAGTGCTTTCAAAGCGTCTATCAAGTAAGTGGGATTAAAACTAATAATCAAATCACTTCCTGAAACGTCTAGCACATCAATATCTTCATTCACCTTTCCGACTTCAGGTGAATTAACATGAGCACTAACATTACCATTGATGATTTCGAGTTTCACCGTGCCACTTTGACTTGCATTTGAAATCAAATAGGAACGTTCCATAGCAGAACGAAGGGTAGATGTTTCAAACACAACCTCTGTTTCAAATGAATCTGACAAGAGACGATTAGTATCTGGATAATTTCCTTCTAGTAAACGTGTGTAAAAAGAGATTGTCTCACTACGGAATAGAATTTGATTTGCAGAGAAGAAAATTTCCAAATTTTCAATACCATCACTAAAGACTGCTGATAACTCTTTAAGTGATCGGCTTGGGATTACTACATCAAAGTTATCTGCAGAATGTTCCAAAACAAGTTGACGTTGGCTCATACGATGAGAATCAGTGGCAACAGCTTTAAGATCTTTGTGATTTGAAAGAACAAAGTGAACTCCAGTTAAAATTGGACGACTTTCTTGCGTGCTTGCTGCAAATGACGTTTCAGCAATGATAGATTTTAACATTTTAGTGTCCATAATTAGTGGTGTCAAGCTGTCAACTTCTTGAATACGAGGATATTGCTCAGCATCCTTTCCTTTTAGAGTAATCTCTGATTTAGCACTCTTTAGTAATACTTGGTATTGTTCTATTTCTTCAAATGTAAGAGTAACATCAGGTAAGCTTGAAACAACGTTGATGAAAAAATTCGCTTCTAAAAGGATACTACCTGGTTGTGTAATTAATAAACCTGCATTTTCTTCTGAAGCAGAGATGCTATTCTCTATCGAGATTTGTCCATTTGAGCCAGTTAAATAGATACCATCACTAGTAACTTCGATTTTTATAGTTGATAGAATGGGAATAGCATTTTTTGAAGAAATAGCACGTCGAGTTGTATGAAGGGCTTGTAGGAAATAAGCTTTATTAATAGCAAATTGAATCATGTTGCTCCTTTATTTTATTAGTATTATATTAGTAGTAGTAGTAGGTCTTGTGGATATTGTGCATAAATATCTAAATCACAGTTTTATCAAGATTTTAAACTTGTGCACATCTTGTGGAAAACTGTGTATAAGTTTTCCACAAGTGTTATTTTATCTTGTTTTTAATGGTATCAATTTCAATGCGTAAACTGTCATCTTGAGTAAGCATATTTTTGATTTTATTGTAAGCATGTAGAACAGTTGAGTGATCTCTTCCTCCAAATTCTTTTCCAATTTTTGGAAGGGAGTTATCAGTCATTTCACGCGCAAGATACATGGCAACCTGACGCGCTAAGACAATATTCTGTGTTCGTTTAGTTGCCTTAATCTCTTTAACCGTGACATTATAAAATTTTCCAACCTCACTTTGGATGTCTTCAATCGGAATGAGAGTTAACTTAGGGCCATCTATTTTACGTGCACGAATAGCTTCGGCAGCTACTTCAACTGTGATCGTATCTAACTGGCGGACATTTGCAACTAAGCTAATATCTTTCAAAGCTCCCTCTAAGTCGCGGACATTTGAGTCAAATTGGCCAGCTAAATACTCAATTGTTTCAGGTGGAAAATGGTAATCATAGTCCATAATCTTATTGGTAAGAATAGCAACTCGGGTTTCAAAGTCAGGCGGTGTAATATTTACAGTCAAGCCCCATTTGAAGCGCGTGACAAGACGCTCTTCCATCTCATTCAATTGATCTGGATTTCGGTCGCTAGTCAAGACAATTTGTTTATTATTATCGTGAAGGACATTGAAAGTATTGAAAAATTCCTCTTGAGTGGCTTGCGTAGACTTTTTAGCCAACGATTGTATATCATCAATTAAAAGCACGTCTAGATGGCGGTATTTTAGCTTTAGTTCATCCATTTTATCTAAACGGATATGTAAAACAAACTCATTAATAAAATTTTCGGCAGTTATGTATTTGATTCGTGCTTGGGGATTATCATGTAAGACCTTATTACCAATGGCATTGAGCAAGTGAGTTTTTCCTAGACCAGGTCCCCCATAAATGAATAAAGGGTTATAAGTTGCTCCTGGTGAATCAGCTACAGCTAGAGATGCTGCTACAGACCAGCGGTTTTCATCTCCTTGAATAAAATTATCAAAGGTATACTTACTATTTAAGTCCGAGTTCAAAGTGGGAAGATCAGGTGTTTGTTGTTCCCTTTTATTGCTGAAGTCATTGTTTGCTAAAGTTGGTTTTGTTTCGCTAACGAGAGCCTCGTCAAAGACATATTCAACTTTTATCTCACTATTGTAGACTTCAAAACCAGTCATCAAAATGAAAGATTGCATGTTCTTTTCCCAGAATAGTTTCTTGACTTCTTCAAGCAGAATTGTAGCAACGTTATCTTGAATTTTGATGAGCTTGGTATCTAGGACATAATAATCAAAAGTGGCTTGTGTTAGTTCTTCTTTGGCCAGCTCTAAGAGCTTATTCCAAAAAAAATGCTCTTTTTCGGTCATTTTATCAATTCTCCATCTTTATTCTTGTCCTCTGATTCTATCATAAAATGAAAAAGTTTTCCACAGGTCAGAAAGAGAAAAATTTTGAGGTTATCCACAACCATAAAAAAAGTTATTCACACTGTGAATAAAAGTTATCCACAGCCTGTTGGTAATAAAGAAACCCTTTAAAATAAAGGGTAGACACTATTTTTACGATGTGGATAAGTCTGATTTTCCTTTTTCTACAATTAACAGCTTAGATAAGCTTGTTGATAATTCTGTTAAAATCTTCTTCTATCGAAAAGTGTATTTGAATCGTTCCTGAGTGATTTTTGTGATAACGTAGAGTTATAGGGAGACCTAGTGATCTTTCAAGTTCTTTTTCTTTATCTTTTACATGGGTATCTTTTTTAGATTTTTGTTTTCTAGGAAGTTCCTGAAGTTTTTTTTCTAGAGTACGAACAGACCATCTTTCAGCCACAACCTGCTGAAAGATGGTTAACTGCTTTCGAGAATCCTCAATAGCTAAGAGTGCTCTAGCATGTCCCTGACTCAGACTTCCGTTTTCAATACTCGTTTGTATCTCTCGCGGAAGTTGTAGTAGTCTAAGAACGTTACTAATATATGGTCTAGATTTTCCCATAGCTTTAGCGAGCTCCTCGTGACTATAAGTTAACTCATCAATTAAATTACGATAGGCCTTTGCTTCTTCAATAGGATTGAGATTTGATCGTTGTAGATTTTCAATAATAGCTTGTTTACGACTCTCTTGATCTGTAACTTCCTTTACAACTGCAGGGATTTCTGTCATCCCTAAACGTTTACAGGCTCGTAAACGTCTTTCTCCAGCAATTAGTTCATAACCAATAATGTCAGATTTTCGTACAATAATTGGCTGTATTAAACCATTTTCTGATATTGATTGACTTAGTTCTACTAACTCTTCATCGGAGAATTTTAGACGAGGTTGAAAAGGATTGGGGTAAATTTCACTAATAGATAAAGTTTTGAGTTGTTCTGACATGGTATTCCTTTCCCAAAAAAGACCTTTACATTATTGTAAAGGTCTTTTGACAGATTTGTCAATAATTAATCAGATATGTCTTCTGTAGATTTTGTTAATTTAAGATCTACAGTTTTCTTATCTTTACCACGATAGAAGGTTACCTTGATAGTATCTCCGATACTATGGCTGTAAAGATTGGTTTGAATATCAGTTTTTGAGCTAATCTTCTTACCATCAATCTCAGTGATAACATCATATTCTTGAAGTTTACCGTCAGCTGGCATACCTTTCTGAACACTACCGACAACAACACCGGATTTGACCTCATCTGGTAAATCTAATTTAGAAGTTGCGCTGCTAGAAAGGCTATTAAGATCTGCTATTGAGATCCCTAGTGCTGGTCGTGTAACTTTACCATCTTTTTCTAATTGATTGATGATTTCAACAACATCGTTTGATGGAATGGCAAACCCCATACCTTCAACAGCACTACCAGCGACTGCAGACGTTGATGAAATTTTACTTGAGTTAATACCGATAACTTGTCCTTCAATATTGACTAGGGCACCACCAGAGTTACCAGGGTTAATGGCTGCATCTGTTTGGATAGCGTTTGTTGATACAGTTTCACCATTATCGTTTTGCATCGTTATAGTACGGCTAAGACTAGAAACGATTCCTTCTGTTACTGAGTTGGCGTATTCGGTACCAAGTGGGCTACCGATAGCAATTGCTTTTTCACCAACAGTAAGGGAGTTTGAGTCTGCAAATTCTGCAACAGTTGTTATTTTATCTGAAGATACTTTGACAACTGCTAGGTCAGAGTAAGTGTCTTTACCAACAAGTTCACCAGTAATTTTCGAACCATCCGAAAGCATGATTTCAAGTTTTTTAGCCCCATCGACAACGTGGTTATTGGTTACGATGTAGGCTTCTTTGCCATCTTTTTTATAGATGACTCCAGAACCTTCACCAGCGACCTGCAGACCATCTGAATCTTTTGAATTTTCTTGGCTAGAATCAGAACTGTCCCCTCCGCCAAAGATACGGCCATAAAGGTCATTTAGAGAATCTGAAGATGAACCTTCTTGATAATTGATGACAGAAACAACGGCATTTTGTGCTTTCTTAACAGCCTTAGTTGTATCTGTTATATTGGTGTAGACGGTCTTAGCCGTTTTTACTCCAGTATCTGTTGTATTGGTAAAAGATACCCCGGCTGCTGTTAGTAGGATAAAGGCACCAAGTAAACCCCCTAGTAAGCCAATAACTAGCATTGCAATTGGCGCGACTATTTTTTTCCAGTTAAATTTTTTCATGTTTAGTCCTCCTTCTTGATAAACATATCAAGGTAAGCTTAATTATATCATAAAGTGATTTAAAAAACAGTTATCAACAGTCTGTGGATAAGTAAAAAAATTGTAGATGATAGGCTATTATAGATGGAATAAATAGGGGTTAATAAATATGAAAAGCTGTGGATAAGGTGTTAAAAGATTGTGGATATGTGCTATAATGAACCTATGAAAGTTAAATTGATTACTGTTGGAAAATTGAAAGAAAAATATTTGAAAGATGGCATTGCAGAGTATATCAAACGACTAGGACGCTTCACAAAATTTGAGTCTATAGAGTTGACGGATGAGAAGACGCCTGATAATGCAAGCGAAGCTGAAAATAAAGCTACCCTAGACAAAGAAGGACAGCGTATTTTGGCTAAGGTTGGTGACCGTGATTACGTCATTGCCTTAGCAATTGAGGGAAAGCAATTTCCCTCAGAACAGTTTGCCAAAGAGTTAGAGCAAGCGACCCTTAGAGGCTATTCAGATATTACTTTTATTATAGGGGGGAGTTTGGGGCTATCCCCTAAAGTGAAAAAGAGGGCTAATCAATTGATGAGTTTTGGTCTTTTGACTTTTCCTCATCAGCTTATGCGCCTTGTATTAGTGGAACAAATTTATCGTGCATTCATGATTCAGCAAGGAAGTCCATATCATAAGTAGAAAAAGGAAATCGACATGTTCAAAATGAAAAAACGCTCCTATCGTGTTTTTGAAGGTTTACGAGTAGCAACTTTAGTTAGTTATATAGGGGGATTTATTGATGCCTATACTTACAATACTCAAGACGAACGATTCGCAAGTATTCAGACAGGGAATCTTCTCTATTTAGTCATTCACCTTGTTGAAGGGAATATTGCAAGAGCTTTTAGCTATGCAATACCTATTTTTTTCTTTATTTTAGGTCAGTTTTTTGTTTTTTTTGTTAAGAAGTGGCTTATCAACCATAAATGGAGATGGCATTTACAAGCAATTAGGCTTGCCTTACTATTGATGACTATTCTTGCAACTGTCACACCTTATGTTGATTCCATTATTACTATTGCAGGCTTGGCATTCTTTGCCTCTCTCCAAGTAGGTATTTTTAAGCGGGTCAGAGGAGTAAATTATGCCTCCTTCATGATGACTGGTAATATCACTAATACTTCCCTAACAGTTGCAAGAGCTATTGATGAGAGTGATCCTAAAGTACTAAAACAAGCTTCTTACACTATTATTATCATCTTTACCTTTATGGTGGGAGTCGCAGCATCAACTTGGTTTGCCCAATATTTACATGAGTACAGTCTATACACAACTTTGCTCCCTTTGTTTATTTTAAATTATTTTCTATTTATCGAAGCAAAAGAAAAACGCAACTAGAGATTCTAGATTGCGTTTTTTCATCTGATCCCAGCAGGATTCGAACCTGCGACCGTTCGCTTAGAAGGCGAATGCTCTATCCAGCTGAGCTATGGGACCAATAACTCTATTAGTTTACAAAATATATAGCAACATGTCAATACTTTGTAAAAAGCTAGATAAAAACTAACGTAAAATTCGAACAAATTCAGCAAAATTTAATTTTATTTTTTTGAAAAAAGTATAGACAAAATCGAATATTCTGATATAATAATAAGAGTATTAGCGAGATAAAAATCTCAAAACTTGGTCCGTTGGTCAAGGGGTTAAGACACCGCCTTTTCACGGCGGTAACACGGGTTCGAATCCCGTACGGACTATTTTTGCTACTTAGCAGTTTTATCCGCCATAGCTCAGTTGGTAGTAGCGCATGACTGTTAATCATGATGTCGTAGGTTCGAGTCCTACTGGCGGAGTGATAAGACACCTCAAGTTGTATAGCTTGAGTTTTTTTGTACCCTAAACCTAAAAGGTCTAGAACATTCGTTCTAGACCTTTTAGGTTTTTATTTAGGGCGAGTAGCTTTTTGAGTAATTTTTATTTTACCGATGAAGTAAGCATAGCAACAAAATATTCCAAATGCCAAGCAACTAATAATCAAGCCAATCTTAAGGCCATAGGGAATAAAGGTAAGCACAACTTTTCCTTTACCACTAGGGACATCAACCTTCATGAACCCCTTTTGAGCTCGATGAATTTTAACTTTTCTATTATTTACTGTTGCTGTCCACCCCTTGTCGTATGGAATGGTGAAAAATAATGAAGCATTTGTGTGGCTACTATAATCAGTAAATACTTTATTTTTTGATGTAGTAACCTTGGTATCACGTTCATTAATAGTATTCATAGCAATCTTGTAGTTTTGAGTATCAAGGGCATAAAAACTAGGATTATCAAAGGATATTGCTTTATTTCCGGGAAAATTAAGATTGATGGTAATTGCTTCTTCTGTTTCAAAGTAGCCAAGATCGAAGAAATCAAAAGTATTGTCAGTAACTTGATTCCTTGTCACCCCATTTACAGTAATTGACAAAGAGTGATTATTGTCATCGGACCAAGAAATGTTAGGAATACTAACGTAGAGTTGACTATGTGGCGGAGCAATGACTTGATAAGTGATAGTAGCAAAATCGTTATTCGAGTTGCTAACATTTTTAGCCACGCGCTGATTCAAAGATTTAGCATCATTATCAGAAAGTTGGGATGGAACTCTTCTAAAGTATGTTAAGTTAAGTCCAGCTAGAGCATTTATTAAGCTAGTTTGATTGTCAAGTGTATTGACAGTAAAGTCAACATTAGTGTAAATCCCATTAGTTAAGATAGCGAGCTGGCTAGCATAATCATTTTGATAAAGTCTTACTGTCTTTTCAGAAGCTATGTAATTAAAACCATACTTATTCAGGTCAAAGTTCGATAAATTATATTTTATTCCGAAGAGACTATCAGCAATAAGTGTATTATTTTGGTAACGTAGGTTTAAATTAGTCCCTTCAGATTTGAACCCCAACCTGTCTAGTGTTGAGCTTGAAGCAGTATTTCGAATGGATGAAAATTGAGAAATACCATTATAATTGAATTTCATACTGTCGTTACCAGTTTGAGCCTCAAGCCTCTCCGTACGGTAAAAATTCTTATTAGTCTGCTTCGTATCTGAAACCAATTTTGAAATTGCCGACATATTCCGTAGGTATCCTTCACGAGTTGGAAAAATCCACTCATTTCCAAGAGCTCCAACAACATAGTAAGTATTTAGTCCAAGCTCAAAAATGCAGAATAAGAAGGTGAAACAGCGAAAAACACTCCTAGGAATCTGCTGTCTAAAATAGCTAATAAATAGAAT
Organism: Streptococcus thermophilus; assembly: GCF_010120595.1. Classification (NCBI taxonomy): domain Bacteria; kingdom Bacillati; phylum Bacillota; class Bacilli; order Lactobacillales; family Streptococcaceae; genus Streptococcus; species Streptococcus thermophilus. Next base: position 357,350 of record NZ_CP038020.1, on the reverse strand, counting down.
GGCATAGGCTAATAGAAATGCTAGGCTTAATAGCCAGGAAACTGGTTCAATGAAACTATAGTGAGACTGAAAAATCCAAGTTAGTAAGTAAGCGACACTCAATCCTACGAAAGGTAGGAGCAGCCTTTGTAGAGAAAACTTTTCAATTCGGTTGAGAGTTTCTCCTGCCAAAAGAACAATTAAGAGAGAAAGAAGCCAAGAATAGCGATGGAGAAACATGTTAGGTGCATGCATACCTTGCCAAAACAAATCAAGAGGTTGTAAGTTGAAACTAGCAATAAAGAAAGCTAATAACAAGAAGTAGCCTAAACGTAGTGATAGCTTGATTTCCTTACTAATGAAGAAAAGTAGAAAAAGAATCAAAGGCAAGAGTCCCACATAAATCATAGGGATTGATCCAAATTTAGTAGTATCGTAAACTCCGACCAGATTTTTGGCAAAGAAATCAAAATAGTATGTGGATTCTGTCAACAAACTTGATGGAGCTGTAAACTTCTCACCATGTGTAGTTAAATCAAGTAATGTTGGGAGTAGCATGATAGTGCTGCTTAGACCAGCTAGTATAGAGACGATTCCAAAGTCTATAAAATGAAGGATTTTACTCTTCCATCCCGTGATAGTTATTAGTTGTATAATAGTGTAAAGGGTTAAAAAGATAGACATCATATATCCAAAATAGTAGTTTTGGATAAAAAGACAGGTCAGACTCAAAAAATATAGCCCGCGTTTATTGAATCTTAGTAAAAGGTGTAACCCTAATATGATTAAAGGTGCTAAAATAAAGACATCTAGCCAAGTATTAATTTCTAACTGACTGGTAGCAAAGCTCATCAAAGAAAATCCTGTAGAAAGACATAAGATGAAACTTCTTGAGACTTTGGTAAAGAGATGCTTAAAACTGAAGGCTCCTGACAGACCAGTAAGTCCGAACTTAAGCAGTGTTATGTAATAAAAAGCATCGGCCATTTGGCTGACGGTAAAGAAATAGTAGAGTGGAGACAAGAAGGAACCTAAGTAATAACTTGTTAGGGCATAGAAATTAAGCCCCAATCCACTTGTAAAGGTGTAAAAGAGGCTCCCATCTCCATGAAGTATATTTCTCAGTTCGGTTGCAAATATCACATACTGATGAAAACCATCACTTGTTAAAATAGTTCTCTCACTACCAGGATAGATTTTTTGGCTGTATAATACACCTATCATGATTAGTACTGGCAAGAAAAAAGCAGCCAGATAGAATAATAAGGTCGTATAGTATTTTTTATTTGTCATAATGATAATAAGACAGGTTGGGATATCCCAACCTGCATCTTTTTATAGTTTAATCAGCCCACAGTGCTTTGACTTTAGCTTGAACTTCTTCATTTTCAAGGAATTCATCATAAGTTTCATCGATACGGTCAATAACACCATTTTTAGAAATAACTACGATGTGGTTCGCTATCGTTTGGATAAATTCGTGGTCATGGCTGGCAAAGATAACAGACTCTTTGAAGTCACGGATGCCATCATTCAGACTTGAGATTGACTCCAAATCCAAGTGATTAGTTGGATCATCTAGAAGGAGAACGTTAGATTTCAGAAGCATGAGTTTAGAAAGCATGACACGGACTTTTTCTCCCCCTGAGAGGACACTAACAGACTTATTGACTTCATCTCCTGAGAAGAGCATACGACCAAGGAATCCACGCAAGAAGGTATCATCGTCTTCCCCTTTTTCAGCGAACTGACGAAGCCATTCAAGGATTGATTCACCAGATGCAAAGTCTTTAGAATTGTCTTTTGGGAGGTAAGAACGGCTAGTTGTAACCCCCCATTTGATTGTACCTTCATAGTCGATATCATCAGCTAGGGCACGAATTAAAGCAGTGGTTTGAATATCGTTTTGACCGATAATAGCTGTCTTATCTCCTGGACGTAGGATGAAACTAATGTTATCAAGAATGGTTTCACCATCCATCTTAACAGTGAGATTTTCAACTGTTAGAAGATCGTTACCGATTTCACGTTCTGCTTTGAATTTGATAAACGGATATTTACGGCTTGATGGAACGATTTCCTCTAGCTCAATTTTATCAAGCATTTTCTTACGAGAAGTCGCTTGTTTAGATTTTGAAGCGTTGGCAGAGAAACGTGCAACGAACTCTTGAAGTTCTTTAATTTTTTCTTCTGCTTTGGCATTACGGTCGGCCTGCAAGCGTGCAGCCAATTCTGAAGATTGTTTCCAAAAGTCGTAGTTACCAACATAGAGTTTGATTTTACCAAAGTCAAGGTCGGCCATATGCGTACAAACCTTGTTCAAGAAGTGACGGTCATGGGATACGACAATTACAGTATTTTCAAAATCAATCAAGAAATCTTCAAGCCAAGAGATTGACTGGATATCAAGACCGTTGGTAGGTTCGTCAAGAAGAAGCACATCAGGTTTACCAAAGAGCGCTTTTGCAAGAAGGACTTTCACCTTATCACCATTAGCTAATTCGCTCATATTTTGATAGTGAAGGTCTTCTGAAATATTTAGATTCTGGAGTAATTGTGAGGCCTCGCTTTCAGCTTCCCAACCACCTAATTCAGCAAACAGACCTTCTAATTCAGCAGCACGAACACCATCCTCATCTGAAAAATCTTCCTTCATGTAGATGGCGTCTTTTTCTTTCATAATATCGTAGAGACGTTCATTTCCCATGATAACCACATCAATGACGCGTTCATCTTCATAGTCAAAGTGGTTCTGACGAAGAACAGAAAGACGCTCATCAGGACCAAGTGAGATATGTCCTGTTGTGGGTTCAATATCACCTGCTAAAATTTTCAAAAAAGTAGATTTACCAGCACCATTAGCACCGATAAGCCCATAAGTATTACCAGGTTTGAAGGCAATGTTAACATCATCAAAAAGTTTACGATCGCTAAAACGAAGCGATACATCTGATACAGTAAGCATATAATATCCTTTATTTTTATTCTTAAATACTATTTTACGAGAAATTAGACTTTATTTCAATTGATTTTATAAGGGATTAATAAAGTCATTTGGAATACTCTTGTAATCTTTTTGAAGGCTAAATCCACGTCCCATAACTGTAGAAGCAGGGATAATGACAATGAAGGCAGTTTCGTCTATTTTTTGGATTTCTTCTTGGACTTTTGGGACCTAATGAGTTGACAAGGTGGTCATAATCATATTTTGAGAATGTCCAGTATGTCCACCAAGAACTGGAATTTTTGTTGCACCGCGATCAGCACCATTAGTGATGTAGTTTAGGATTTGATCACTCTTTTGTGAAATGATTAGGAGATTCCGTGATGAATTGAGTCCTACCAACATTTTGTCAATTGTAAGGGATACGACATAAAGAGATAAAATGGAGTACATAACAGTATCAGGAGAAAAGGCTATGGCACTAATGGCGACAATGATTCCATCAACTATGAGTAGGACCACTCCTAGAGGTAGAGGTGTGTATTTATTAAGAATTTGTGTGATAATCCCTGTTCCCCCAGTTGAGGAATTCCCATAAAAGACTATTCCTAGACCTAATCCTAGTATAATTCCACCAAAAATTGATGCTAACAAAGGTTGTTTGGTAAGCGTAGGTAAACCTTCGGTTAATTTAATAAAAGTCGGGAAAACTAGAGATCCATATAAAGTTTTTAGGAGAACTTCGCGGCCAAGGAAGCACCAACATAAAATTAACAAAGGGATAGTTGTCGCTAAGACAAAGTTAGCATTATTCCAACCGAAAAGAGCATTTAAACTAATGGCTAGCCCTCCGACACCACCTGAAGCAATATTATTTTTAACTAAAAGTGAGTTATAACCAACTGCAGATATAAAAGAACCGATTGTAACTAAAAGTATGTCTATTATTCGACGTTTCATATATTATCTCCTAAATATGATATTCCTATTATCAAGTCTTTTTTAGTATCCGTCAAGTAATGACTATTTTGATTGTTTAGAAGGTTATGTTTCACGTGAAACTAGAAATATAACCTTGACAAAAATGGATAAAACAATGTAGAATAATAGTCATCAGAAGAGTAATTCTTCCTTTCTTTTTTAGAGAGCTGGTGGTAGGTGTAAACCAGAATGAAGGTGGAATGAATGGGCTGAGGAAAATTGACGAGTAACGTGAACACATAAACGTTAGGTTTGGCACCCCTTACCGTGCAACTTCTTTGTTGAGAAGTTTTGAGATGATAGCTTTACAAAGAGTTATCAACTGAGGTGGTACCGCGTATCAAAAGTGATTAACGCCCTCACGCATATTTTTGCGTGGGGATTTTTATATTAGAGAGGTAATTATATGGCGAAACCTATTATTTTGACGGGAGACCGTCCAACAGGAAAACTACATCTTGGACACTATGTAGGTAGTCTAAAGAATCGTGTACTGTTACAAAACGAAGATAAATACAAGATGTTTGTATTTTTAGCTGACCAGCAAGCCCTTACTGATCACGCTAAAGAATCAGAAATTATAAAAGAATCGATTGGGAATGTTGCTTTAGATTATCTTTCTGTAGGTTTGGATCCAGCGAAGTCGACTATTTTTATTCAAAGTCAGATTCCTGAGTTAGCTGAGTTGACTATGTATTACCTGAACCTAGTTTCATTGGCTCGTTTAGAGCGTAATCCAACAGTTAAGACGGAAATTGCTCAAAAAGGCTTCGGAGAATCTATTCCAACAGGATTTCTAGTTTATCCAATTTCTCAGGCAGCTGATATCACGGCATTTAAAGCTAATTATGTTCCTGTGGGGAATGACCAAAAGCCAATGATTGAGCAGACACGTGAAATTGTACGTAGTTTTAATCATACTTACAACTGCGATATTTTGGTTGAACCAGAGGGAATCTACCCTGAAAATGAGGCTGCAGGACGCCTCCCAGGTCTAGATGGTAATGCTAAGATGTCTAAATCCTTGGGTAATGGAATCTTCCTTTCTGATGATGAGGATACTGTTCGTAAAAAAGTTATGAGCATGTATACTGATCCAAATCATATTCGTGTGGAAGATCCAGGCCAAATCGAAGGTAATATGGTTTTCCATTATCTTGATATCTTTGGTCGCGAAGAAGATGCTGTTACAATTGCTGAAATGAAGGAACATTATCAGCGCGGTGGTTTGGGAGATGTGAAAACAAAACGTTATCTTCTAGAAATTTTAGAACGTGAGTTGACTCCAATTCGTGAACGTCGTTTAGAGTATGCCAAGGATATGGGAGAAGTGTTCCGTATGCTTGAAAATGGTAGTCAAGCTGCGCGCGAGGTTGCTGGACAAACATTAGTAGAAGTAAAAGAAGCGATGGGAATTAAATATTTCTAAGAAATAAAAATAGGGGTCCAGATAATCTGGACCCCTATTTTTGTTTGGAAAAAGTTTTTCTTATAATCCTATGCGAAACCTGTTGACAAATCTATTTAGCATGATATGATATTATCAATTAAAAAATAGACAGGGGTTTTTGTACCTCAAAACTTTGAGAAAAGAGGACGATTATAATGTCAAATTGGGACACTAAATTCTTGAAAAAAGGTTACACTTTTGATGACGTACTGCTTATTCCTGCGGAAAGTCATGTTCTACCAAACAACGTCAACTTGAAGACGAAATTGGCTAAAAATTTGACATTAAATATTCCAATCATCACTGCAGCTATGGATACAGTAACAGATAGTAAGATGGCTATCTCAATTGCTCGTGCAGGTGGCTTGGGTGTTATTCACAAAAACATGTCTATTGCGGAACAAGCTGAAGAAGTTCGCAAAGTAAAACGCTCTGAAAATGGTGTAATCATTGATCCATTCTTCTTAACACCAGAACATAAAGTTTCTGAAGCTGAAGAATTGATGGAACGCTATCGTATCTCAGGTGTTCCAATCGTTGAGACACTTGAAAATCGTAAATTGGTTGGTATTATCACAAACCGCGATATGCGCTTTATCTCTAATTACGAGACACCAATTTCAGAACATATGACTTCTGAGCAATTGGTCACTGCTCCAGTTGGAACAGATCTTGAAACTGCTGAAAGCATTCTTCATGAGCACCGCATTGAAAAGTTGCCTTTAGTTGATGAAGAAGGTCGTTTGTCAGGACTCATTACTATTAAGGATATCGAAAAAGTTATTGAGTTTCCTAATGCAGCTAAGGATGAATTTGGTCGTCTATTGGTAGCAGGTGCTGTTGGGGTTACCTCTGATACTTTTGAACGTGCAGAAGCTCTCTTTGAGGCAGGTGCAGACGCTATTGTTATTGATACAGCACACGGTCACTCAGCAGGTGTTCTTCGCAAAATTTCTGAAATTCGTGCTCACTTCCCAGACCGTACTTTGATTGCAGGAAATATTGCAACGGCTGAAGGTGCGCGTTCGCTTTATGAAGCAGGTGTTGATGTCGTTAAAGTAGGTATCGGACCAGGTTCTATTTGTACAACACGTGTGATTGCGGGTGTGGGGGTACCTCAAGTGACTGCTATTTACGATGCTGCTAGTGTTGCGCGTGAATACGGAAAAACAATCATTGCTGATGGTGGTATCAAATACTCAGGTGATATTGTAAAAGCACTTGCAGCAGGTGGTAACGCTGTAATGCTTGGTTCTATGTTTGCCGGTACTGATGAAGCACCAGGTGAAACTGAGATTTTCCAAGGTCGTAAATACAAGTCTTACCGTGGTATGGGATCAATTGCAGCTATGAAGAAAGGATCAAGTGATCGTTACTTCCAAGGCGCTGTGAACGAAGCTAATAAACTAGTTCCAGAAGGAATTGAAGGCCGTGTAGCTTATAAAGGTTCTGCTGCTGATATCGTATTCCAATTGATTGGAGGCATCCGCGCAGGTATGGGTTATACAGGAGCAGAAGATATCCAAGCTTTACATGACAAAGCTCAGTTTGTTGAAATGTCAGGTGCAGGGCTTATAGAAAGTCACCCTCATGATGTTCAAATTACAAACGAGGCGCCTAACTATTCAGCTCATTAAAAGACACAAAAGTACTTGCCAAGAGGCAAGTACTTTTGTGCATCAATATTTACATTAAGTTTACAATACATTCACGACAATAGAGTTGTTAATATAGGATTTAGAAGAAAGTTGTTTACAAGATATCCAATATTTATTGTCACAGTTGTCAACAAAAAAAGCAGTTCATTAATCGACTTGCTTTTCATAAATAGTACCATTCTTAACTAAGAAGGTCTTTAAATTGGGTGGTAGGTTGCTAAGATGATCGAGTGAGGTTGTCGTCATGAAAGTTTGGACCTCTTCATCAATACTTTCTAGCAATTTAAGTTGACGGTGATTGTCAAGTTCACTCATGACATCGTCAAGGAGAAGAATAGGAAATTCCTCTGTCACTTTTTTAACCAGAGCAATCTCAGCCATTTTTAATGAAAGAATAAGGCTACGTTGCTGCCCTTGACTACCGAAAGATGCGTTCATGTCATTAATGTAAAATCTTAAATCATCCCTATGTGGACCAACACCGGTATTCTTTTTGAAGATATCTCTTTTGTGATTCTGGTTTAATGTAGTTAAAAATGCTTCTCGAATATCTTTGCTATTTTGTATTGGGATGTTAGATTCATAGGAAATTTTAAGACGCTCAATCTGATTTGAGAGAATACTATGATGTCCATCAGCTTCCTCTTCTAATTGCTTGATAAATTCTAGTCTATGTTTAATAACTCGTGCTCCAAAATCGGCAAGCTGTTCATCTAAAACTGAGAGGAAATTAATGTCTACCTTGTCAGTAGATTTGAGATAGGCATTACGCTGCTTAAGAACATGATTGTAATTTGATAGGTCTGAGAGGTAAACAGGCTTAATCTGTCCTAAATCAATATCTATAAATTTACGTCTTAGACTTGGAGATCCTTTTACAAGCTGTAAATCCTCAGGAGCAAAGAGTACCACCGTCATGTGACCTATATAATCAGATAATTTTGCCTGCTTGAGGTAGTTAACCTTTGTAACTCGTCCCTTATTAGATAAGTTGATTTCCAGAGGTAGATTTCCACTATGACGACGCACGATGCCGTTTAGTTTAAGACTATTTTGCTGGAACTGAATTAGTTCCTTGTCTAAATGGGTCCGATGACTACGTGTTAAGGCTAGAAAATAGATAGCTTCAAGAATATTTGTTTTTCCTTGGGCATTTCGTCCAAGAAAAATATTGAGATGTGGTGAAAAGCTCACAGAGGCTTCAGAATAATTTCTAAAGTGTTGAATATCAATTTTTTCAAGCCACATGGTTAGATTCCTGGGAAACGGACAGGTTTCCTTTTTGTTTTATTACTTTCTTTTGTTTGGTGTTTTTTTTGTTTCTTTTTGTTATCTTTATTCATTTTTTTTACAATAGCATAAAAACGTGCTCTCTCAGCGACTTCTTTTTTATGTTTTTCAATTTCACTTTGTGTAGGAACTACGATAGTAATTTCAAGCTCTTCAGACGGTATGGTAATAACATCTCCATAACGAAGTTTTTTTCCACGCCGTTTTTCCTCCTCACCGTTGAATAAAACAACATTGTTAGCTAAAAAGCCCTTAATAGCTCCACCACTGTGAATGATGCTTAATTCTTTTAAAAGTGCCTGTAGTGTTATGTATTCATCAAATAATTTATATTCCATAGAACCTCAACTTTCTCTTGAGATAAGATAGCATAAAAATGGTATAATTGAAAGCATAAACTTTCTAGAGGTTATCAATGAAAATTGCTGATGGTGTATATGTACACTTCATTCCAACACAAAAATATAAAACTAACCGTATTGTTTTTCGAATGACAGGTTCTTTGAATAAACAAACAATTGCTAAACGGGCTCTAGTTTCACAAATGTTAGCTACAGCTAATCAGACATATCCAACAGTACAGTCTTTCAAAGAGAGATTAGCTTCACTTTATGGGACACAGTTATCAACTAAAGTGTCAACAAAAGGGTTGACACATAGTGTTGACATAGAGTTGACATACCTGAAAGACTTCTTTATTCCAATGAATAAAAGTTTATTTTGGGAAGTCTTAGGTTTTTTGATGGATTGTCTTTACAATCCATTGTCAATAGTAGCGCAATACCAAAACAAAGTATTTGACATAGAAAAACAAAATTTAATGACCTACCTGGATGTTGATACAGAGAATAATTACTACTATAGTGAAGTTCAGGGACGAGAGCTTTACTTTGTAAACGAGGCTTTGAAAGTTCCCAAGTATGGGCGAGTAGAGCTTGTTGAAGCCGAGACATCGTTTACAACTTATCAAGAATTTCAAAGCATGTTAACTAAAGATCGAATTGATATCTTTATGGTTGGGGAATTTGATGACTATCAAGTACTCCGAGGTTTACACAGATTTCCTTTAGAGGGACGCCAAGTTGATTTACAGTTTAGTTATAATCAACCTTATTCTAAAGTTGTGAAAGAAAAGATAGAGACTAGACAGACTAGTCAATCTATTTTACAGTTAGGTTATCAATTTCCTTGTCATTATGGAGATAAAGATTATTTTGCTTTAATTGTATTTAATGGCATGTTGGGTGAATTTGCTCACTCAGCTTTATTTACAAAGATTCGAGAAAAAGAAGGATTAGCTTATTCAATTGGTAGTCAATTTGATGCCTTTACAGGTTTACTAGAAATTTACGCTGGAATTGAAAAATCTAATAGAAATCAAGCTATGCGAGGGATTATCAGAGAGTTGAATCACATTAAATTAGGACGTTTTTCAAGTTCCCTTTTTAATCAAACCAAAAAAATTATACGGATGAATGCCCTTCTCTCTGAGGATCATGCATTAACACTAGTAGAACAACATTTTAATAAGGTTATTTTTGGCGATAAAAATATCTCATTAGAGGATTGGTTAGATAAAATCGAGAAGGTTACTAAAAAAGATGTTTGCCGTATAGCACGTCAAGTCAAGCTACAAAGTTTGTTCTTTTTAGAAGGAGTGTCTTAGAATGGCTGCTGCTTTGAAAAAACGTTATTATCCAAAGATTGCTGAAGAAGTTTATTTAGCAACTTTAGATAATGGTATGTCGTTATCTATTATCAAGAAAAAAGGATTCTTTGAAAAAGCTGCCTTTCTGTCTACAAATTTTGGGGCACTAGATAATCACTTTTATATTGATGGTAAGTTGCAGACATACCCTGCTGGTATTGCTCATTTTCTTGAACACAAGTTATTTGAGGATGATCAGGGAAGGGATGTTACATTGGACTTTGTAAAGCTAGGAGCTGATGTCAATGCTTTTACCACCTTGGATAGGACAACATACTATTTTTCAACAATTGATCACTTTGAGGAGTCACTGGAGCTTTTGCTGAAGTTTACAAGTGAGTTTACAAGTTCCGAAGATACTGTCAACCATGAAAAAAGAATTATTGAACAAGAAATAAACATGTATCAGGATGATCCTGATTATAGAGTTTATTTAGGGTGTTTACAAAGCTTGTATCCCAATACTATATTAGGTCAAGATATTGCTGGAAGTATTGATAGCATTAAAAAAATTACTGCAAAGGATTTAAAAAATAATTTTGATTATTTTTATAGACCGGAGAACTGTCATCTTGTCTTAATAGGCAATTTTGACATTGAACAAATTTACAGATTTGTAAACGAAACGCGAAGTGAATTTACAATACCTCATAAAACAGTTGAAAAAGAAAAGCAACCCATTGAGGAGAATATCCAAAAGTTAGATAGTCTTCAAATGGACATCTCGATTTCAAAACTAGCCATTGGTTTTAAGAACGTCCATTTTTCCGATAATTATATGAGAGAGAGCATATTGGTACAATTGTTATTTAATTTATTGTTTGGATGGACATCGCCTTATTATAAAAATTGGTATGCTGAAGGAAAAATAGATGAGTCTATGTCAATTGAATATGAGGTATCTAGTAGATATTCATTTGTTATTATGACTATGGACACTGCAGAACCCATCCGTATGTCAAGTTTAATTCGTCAAGTGATGACATCGGCAGATAAACAAAGATTGTTGACAGAAGAAGCATTGGATCTACAAAAGAAAGCTTTGTATGGTGAATTTTTACGTAGTTTAGACAATATTCAGAATTTAGGTAGCCAGTATTTAGCTTACTCAGATGATGGCAAAACTTACTTTGATTTTGGTCAGGAATTGATGAGTATTACTTCTAAGGATTTGAAGAATTTTTTTAATCACTATCTCTCAAATATGGTGATTACCGATTTTGTTGTCTTCCCTAAATAAGTAAATATTTGCTATAATATAAACACTAAAACAAAGAAGAATATTAGAAAGGGGAAAAATGAAGCGATACTCTCTTGGTGAGCAATTACGTGCAGCACGAATAAAAAAAGAATTAAGTTTATATGATGCAGAAAAAGTTTCAGGGGTTGAAGCGCAGTATCTTCTAGCTATGGAAATGGATCAACTTAAAGCTTTACCCAAGGACATTCAGCAAGAAGCACTTGAAAAGTACGCTACTTCGGTTGATTTAGATGGAAAACATCTGTACGAAGAGCAGAAAAAGAATGAGCGAAAAGTTAAAGAAGAAAAGAAACAAGTTGAACGTAAGGAAGATATTTTAGATACTAAAGTCCCCATGTCACGTTTTTCAAAACTTAAACGTGAAGAAAAAAGAAAGTCTAACTATATCCCTTTACTAATTCTGAGTGCGGTTTCATTACTTATCATCTGTTCAGTTGGATATATTATTATTAGACACCTTTCTAACCAACCTCAGGTGATTAAGCCCAATACTATCTCTACAGCTAATCACTTATCAATTGCAAGTGGAGCTAAGTCGTCTCGAAGCATTTCTGAGGTTACAGTATCGGGGGCCAATTTTACAACAACAACTCAAGGAAATCAATTAATGGTTGATTTCTCCAATGTAAAATCTTCAGTAGTTTTAGAAGTGGAGTTATCAGAAAATAGTAACGATACATGGTTTTCTGTAGATAACTCAGATACTTCAGAGAGTTATTATCTTTCAAAAACTAATAAATCAAAATACTCTTTGGATCTTTCTGATAAAATCAAAACAACTCAAATTATTATCGCTCAACCTTCAAAAGTTACTCTCAAGGTAAATGGAGAGTCACTTGATTTATCTCAACTAGATCAAAATACACCTAGCTACCTAACATTAAGAATCCAATAGAATCGAGAAGAAATGTTTAAAAAAGAAAATTTACCTAACTTATTGACACTTGCTAGAATTATCTTAATTCCCATCTTTTTATTGATGACATCACTTGCGTCGAGCAATGTGATGCATATTGCGGCAGCAGTTGTTTTTGCCATTGCTAGCATTACAGATTATTTAGATGGCTATTTGGCACGAAAATGGCATGTTGTTACTAATTTTGGGAAATTTGCAGATCCTTTAGCGGATAAAATGTTGGTAATGTCAGCTTTTATTATGTTAGTAGGTATTAATCAAGCACCTGCTTGGGTTGTTTCAGTTATCATCTGTCGGGAGTTGGCAGTTACAGGACTTCGTCTTTTGTTAGTCGAAAACGGTGGCACAGTTCTCGCTGCAGCTATGCCTGGTAAGATTAAAACAGTGACTCAGATGTTATCTATTATTTTGTTATTGTGTCATGTGCATTTTGTAGGGACAATCATGCTGTATGTAGCTTTATTCTTTACGATTTACTCAGGCTATGATTATTTCAAGGGTGCAGGTTTCTTGTTTAAGGACACCTTTAAGTAGTACGATAAACCAATGATTGAAATAAAAAATTTAAAATTTAAATATAATCAAGATCAAACCTCCTATACCCTGAATAATGTATCGTTTCACGTGAAACGTGGGGAATGGTTATCCATTGTAGGCCATAACGGATCTGGAAAATCCACGACAGCACGTCTAATTGGCGGACTTTTAGTGGCAGATTCTGGGCAGATCATTGTTGATGGTCAGGAATTAACAGAAGAGACTGTCTGGGATATTCGTGATAAAATTGGTATGGTTTTTCAAAATCCAGATAATCAATTTGTTGGAGCTACTGTTGAAGATGATGTTGCTTTCGGTCTTGAAAATAAGGGACTTCCCTATAAAGAGATGGTTTCTAGAGTTCAAGAGGCATTGTCTTTTGTAGGCATGATGGATTTTAAGGATAGAGAACCAGCCAGACTATCTGGAGGTCAAAAACAACGTGTGGCTATTGCTGGAATTATTGCCATGAGACCATCTATTTTGATTTTGGATGAAGCAACAAGTATGCTTGATCCAGAAGGTCGCCAGGAATTAATTCAATCTATTGAGGATATTCGTCAGCAATATGGAATGACTGTTTTATCAATTACTCATGATCTCGATGAGGTTGCGATGAGCAACCGTGTTTTAGTTTTAAAACAAGGTAAAGTGGAGTCCATCTCAAGCCCTCGTGAACTTTTTAGCAGAGGCTCAGAGTTGGTTGACTTAGGTCTTGATATCCCTTTTAGTGCGTTACTAACTCAGAAACTTAAAAATCAAGGTTTGATAGATTGTGAAGGCTATCTGACAGAAAAGGAATTGGTAGAACAATTATGGGAATATATCTCGAAAATGTAAGTTATACCTATCAATCGGGTACTCCTTTTGAGAGGCGTGCCCTTTTTGATATGACAGTTACGATAAAAGATGGTTCGTATACAGCCTTTATTGGACATACAGGGAGTGGTAAATCAACGATTATGCAGTTGCTGAATGGACTTTATTTACCAACTAGTGGTCAGGTTAAAGTTGATGACACTATTATAAATAGTCAATCCAAGAATAAGGAAATAAAGCCAATCCGTAAAAAGGTCGGTTTAGTTTTTCAATTTCCGGAGAGTCAGTTATTTGCAGAAACTGTTTTAGAAGATATTGCTTTTGGACCTCAAAATTTCGGAGTTTCTAAGGAGGAGGCCGAACAGCGTGCTCTGGAAAGTCTAAGATTAGTTGGTCTCTCAGATGAGTTACGTGATCAGAATCCTTTTGATTTATCGGGAGGGCAGATGCGACGTGTTACTATTGCAGGTATTCTAGCTATGCAACCAGATATTTTAGTGTTGGATGAACCGACTGCTGGTCTAGATCCTCAAGGACGAAAGGAGTTAATGTCACTCTTTAAGCAGTTACACCTTTCTGGAATAACGATTGTCTTGGTTACACATTTGATGGATGACGTTGCAGATTATGCAACAGCTGTAAATGTTATGGAAAAAGGGCGCCTAGTATTGTCAGGAACTCCTAAAGATGTTTTCCAAAAAGTCGCTTTTCTCAAAGAAAAGCAGTTAGGTGTTCCTAAAATCACAGAGTTTGCGCTACAACTGCAAGAAAAAGGTTATAGCTTTGAAAGTCTTCCTATTACAATAGAGGAATTCGTAGAGGTGTTGGTTCATGGATAAGTTAATTATTGGGCGTTATATTGTTGGTGATTCTTTTATACACCGATTAGATCCTAGAAGTAAATTATTAGCAATGCTGATTTATATTATCGTCATTTTTTGGGCTAATAATCCTGTAACTTATGCTGTGATAACTCTATTTACACTTTTCTTGGTTTTCTTGTCTAAAATCAAGCTTGGTTTCTTTTTGGGTGGTATTAAACCAATGATTTGGATTATGTTATTCTCTACCCTGTTTCAAGTTTTCTTCAATACAAGAGGGAATGTGCTTTGGTCCATCGGATTTTTTAAGATTACGGAAGTTGGTTTAAATCAAGGTTGGATGATATTTCTCAGGTTTATACTCATTATTAGTTTTTCCACCTTACTTACTTTAACAACTACGCCGTTAAGTTTATCTGATGCAGTAGAGTCACTTTTAAAACCGCTGACTATTTTTAAAGTACCGGCACATGAAATTGGTCTAATGTTATCTTTGAGTTTACGTTTTGTACCAACCTTGATGGACGATACAACGCGTATTATGAATGCTCAGAAGGCGCGTGGTGTTGATTTTGGTGAAGGAAATATTATTCAAAAGGTTCGGTCAATTATACCAATCTTAATTCCTTTGTTTGCATCTAGCTTTAAACGAGCAGATGCTCTGGCTATAGCTATGGAAGCCAGAGGTTATCAGGGTGGTGAAAGGCGAACAAAATATCGTCGACTTTTATGGAACTGTCGAGATACCTTGTCAATTATTGCTATTTTAGCTTTAGGGTTAATACTTTTTTATCTTAAGAGTTAATTCGTAAAAATGAATAAAAACTAGGTCTTAAGACCTAGAAGTATTTGAAGAACGTCTACGTAGGCGTTCTTTTTCGTCTAATCTCAATCTACCTGTAATATTTTTAATATCACTAACAAGAAGATGTTATATTTGCACGGTATTATAGATACATGGTTATAGTTCTTCAGCTTAATCTGGATTAAAGAATCCCTATAGTGAATAAGCCAGTTGATTAACTATTAACCTATTGGTCATAAATAAAATAATTTAATAACTTTTACTAATATGGATTGGACTATAAATAGATAAAGGAGCATTGTCATGCAAACAAAGAATACATTTAACACTAAAAAACTAGGTCTTTTTGGACTTGTTACAGTGGCAACACTTGGAGCAACAGCTTTAGCTAATGCAGAAACTTACACAGTTCAAAAAGGAGATACCCTTTCAGCTATTGCTAAGAAGAATGGTACGACAGTGGACGAAATCGTCTCAAAAAATGGCATCCAAGATGCTAATAAGATTTATATTGGTCAAAAATTAACGATTAATGAAACTACTGAGGAGCCAGCAGAGACACCTGCTTTAGTAGAAACATCAACAGATTCTACCCAAAGTGAAAGTAACCAAACGACCGACACAAATCTTTCTTCTTCAGAGGCAGCTGCTAAGGAAGAAATCGCTCAACGTGAGTCAAGTGGTAGCTACACAGCCCAAAACGGACAATATTATGGACGTTATCAATTATCTTCATCATATTTGAATGGTGATTTTTCTCCTGCGAACCAAGAAAAAGTAGCAGATAATTATGTAGCAAGTCGTTATGGTTCATGGACAGCAGCTCTTGCTTTCTGGAACGCCAATGGCTGGTACTAAAATTTTGTCATTGAATTGTGAGAAAATAAAGTAGAAACTCATACAAATAAGAGAAAAAATGCCAGATTTTTGGTGTTTTTTTATTGAAATGATAAATCATTGTAACATTAGGCATAATATGAATAATCGGCAGTAATATTACTAGGTTATGATAAATATAACTAGAAGAAACTAGGAGAGATTAATGTTTAAAAAAAAGTTATAAGGGACGTCGTATCAAATTAACAGTAAAAAAATCATTGGCGGTACCAGTAGCAATTGTAACGAGTTTTAGTGTCATTTTGGCAGTTTCACTCTCTCCTTTAGTTAATAAAGGATTGGTTAACGCATTCTCGGATTCAGTTATACCAACTCCTTCAACAACATCAACAACGTCAGAATCAACAGCAGATTTGGTGAAATCAACAGAGGTTAGCTCAAGCAAAGAGAATAAAGAAAAGGTTGAAGAAAGTAAAGCTCAATCAGAGACAACGACCGAAACAGTAGGAGCATCAGAAAAACCTCAATCAGAGTCTGCTACAACAGCAAGCATTGACGCTACGTTTACTCAAAATAATGGAGCAGCTTCTTCGGTTGCTGCTTCGACTACTGGAAATGGTTTAGTTATTATCTCAAATGGCAACACTGCAGGAGAAATCGGTTCTTATGCAGCAGTACAGATGGCAGCAGTAACTGGAGTCCCACAGTCAACCTGGGAGTCGATTATTGCGCGTGAATCAAATGGTGATTATACTGTAGCAAGCAGTTCAGGGGCATCAGGTCTCTTCCAAACAATGCCAGGATGGGGTTCAACTGCAACAGTTGAAGATCAAATTCAATCAGCCTTGAATGCCTATAACGCACAAGGATTGTCAGCTTGGAATTACTAAGATTTATAGAAGTTGGGAGGGATCTTTCAGCTTTTTATTTCGGATATTAGTAATCGTTTTCACGGAGCTTTTTGTTATAATGGGGAATGAAAGGTTTAGCAATGAAACAATTTTTTAAATCAAAAGAAAAGCCATGGGTTCCCCTTATTATTGTATCTTTTGCTGTGTTATTGGTTACGCCACAATTATTTACAAAAAAAGTCATTTTAGGTTCAGATTCCGTTTTTCACTATAATAGGTTTTATGAAGCCGCTATGCAATTAAAGAATGGTAACTTTTCTTACTTTTTATCTTTGTATGGCTTCCAACAGTCAGGCCGCATTGTCAATGCTCTTTACGGTCCTTTTTTTGCTTATTTACAAGGAGGACTTGTTTTAATAAGTGGCACTTGGTTTCGTTATCAGATTGTGTCGAGGATACTACTACATATATTAGCTGAGTCCTCAATGTATGCTTTGCTCAAGCAGTGTAAAGTTAAGACTACCATTGCCTTGTCATTAGGTTTACTCTATGCTACAACATTCTCTATCCAGTACTGGACGATGCGTCAGGGGTTTTCTAGTTGGGGAGCAGCTTTATTACCTTTTTGTTTTATCCCAGCAATTCGCTACATTTTTTATCAAAAAGTAGAACCAATTAGACTTGCCTTATCCATGGCCTTGATTTTTCAAGTTCATGTGCTTAGCGCTTTAATGTTAGTGATGATGTATATTCCTTTCTATCTTTACACCTTTGTAACGTTATCCGTCGCTAAGAAGAAGGAAACCTTCTTGCAAGTCTTTATAGCAGTCATTCTTTTCCTCTTGCTGACTGTCAATGTCTGGTTAATACTCCTATATTTGAGAGGCACGAATCATCTTTTAGATCCATTTATAAATAGGGAAATAGGTAAGAATGGAATTGATGGAACAGCAAGATACTGGCTATATACTCCAATTTCCTTAATGGTGTTACTCGTTTTACAGTTTGTTTATGCTATTTTGAATTGGAAGAAATTGGCCAAATGGAAAAAAATATTGCATTTTATCTATTTTGTCTTCTTTTTTTTATCAACAGGTCTTTTTCCGTGGCAGTATCTAGTAGAAAATGGAAATACATTTGCTGAACTGATTCAATTTCCATTTAGATTCTTTGTTCCTGCTACCATTTTACTTTTAGCAATTACGGGGTTAACGGTCACGCGATTTGTAAACTGGCGAAAAAGTATTGCTGTTTTACTCTTTGCCTTTGCGGGCATTGGTCTCATTCAGAATATGATGGATACTACCGATCGTGTAAAAACTGCGGCACAAGATGGTGAACTTATTACCATTGTTAAACATACTTACGTTGAAGGAGATTACCAGACGATAAATCTTACTATGGATGACAGTGATTTGTCACAATTTTTAAATTTAGTTGTTAAACCAACACCAGATTATGTTCCAATTTATGGGACAATAGGTAAGCAGAATACTTACGATCTTTATTATAAAAATGTTGTTAAGAATCAGAGTGCAGAAAAGATGCTCGAAGATGGTTATCTTGTATTAACTTGGCAAGCTGCTGAAGGAGAGGAGTTAAACTTACCAATAGTTGTCTATAGAGATTCCATCTTGACACTAAATGGTCAAGAACTTAACAAGGCTGATTATAGATTGTCAACGATAGGTACACCAATAGTTTCATCACAAAAAGGGCAGAATAAACTGGTGTTAAGTTACCAAGAACCGAGATGGTTAGTTATAGCCGTATGGATTCCAATAATAATCTGGGGAGTAATATCTTTACAGTGGGTTTACATTAAAATAAATATAAAAAAGGTTCCCTAGTGTAACCCTTTTGCATTATTCTTTAATCATGATATAATTAAGTTTGCGTGCTTTTACGCTTCAAAATCGACCTTCAAATCGATATTTGAATAACTAGACCCTTCAAGTCTATGTTAAATTTTATTTGATGGGAGGAGTTATCAATGACTGATAATTCAAAAACACGTGTTGTTGTCGGTATGAGTGGTGGCGTTGATTCATCAGTAACAGCTCTACTTTTAAAAGAGCAAGGCTATGATGTAATTGGTGTCTTCATGAAAAATTGGGATGACACAGATGAATTCGGTGTATGTACAGCCACCGAAGATTATAAAGATGTGGCGGCAGTAGCTGATCAGATTGGTATCCCGTATTACTCTGTTAATTTTGAAAAAGAGTACTGGGACCGTGTATTTGAGTATTTCTTAGCAGAGTACCGCTCAGGGCGTACCCCTAATCCAGACGTTATGTGTAATAAGGAAATCAAGTTCAAGGCTTTCCTCGACTATGCTATGTCATTGGGAGCGGACTATGTGGCTACAGGGCACTATGCTCAAGTTGTTTGCGATGAAAATGGTATTATCCATATGTTGCGTGGTGCAGATAACAATAAAGATCAAACCTACTTCCTTAGTCAACTTTCGCAAGAGCAGTTGCAGAAAACGATGTTTCCTTTAGGACATCTACAAAAGCCAGAAGTTCGTAAGATTGCTGAACGTGCAGGTCTTGCAACAGCCAAGAAAAAAGATTCAACAGGAATATGTTTTATTGGTGAGAAAAACTTTAAAGAGTTTCTTAGTCAATACTTACCAGCTCAAAAAGGCCGTATGATGACCGTCGATGGTCGTGATATGGGTGAACATAACGGACTCATGTATTACACCATTGGTCAACGTGGTGGTATGGGTATTGGTGGCCAAAAAGGCGGAGATAATGCTCCTTGGTTTGTAGTAGGGAAAGATCTTTCTAAAAATATTCTTTACGTGGGTCAAGGTTTCCACCATGAGTCGTTGATGTCAACTTCACTTGACGCTTCAATGATTAACTTTACTCGAGACATGCCGGAAGAATTTGAAATGGAATGCACAGCAAAATTCCGTTATCGTCAACCTGATAGTAAAGTTACTGTAAAGGTTAAGGGTGATAAAGCAGAGGTTGTTTTTGCTGAAACTCAGCGTGCTATTACACCTGGTCAAGCCGTTGTTTTCTATAATGGTCAGGAATGTTTGGGCGGCGGTATTATTGATCAAGCATATAAAGACGGAAAAGTTTGTCAGTATATCTAACTGGAGTTAAGTAATAACGAAGAGTTCCCAATTGTTTTATGCATTTATGGCATTTTTCGCTATAATGAATCCAATTTCAAATCTTCCTGCTTACATGGCTTTAGAGTGCAGACTCTAATCAAATTGTGATTGGAATTGACAAAACAATTTGATTTGATAAAATAATTTTAACAATAGTCATGATGGTCAAAGCTCATGGATGTTGCAGGTTTTTTGTCCTGCACTTCTTGCGAGTTTTGACTATTTTTGTGTTGTTTTAAGGGAGGAAAAAATGCAACATCAGGATTTTCGGATGAAAATTGATTCCACTGTTTTTGGTGTGAGAGCGACTGCTTTGATTGTAAATGACAATCGCTTGTTAGTCGTAGAAGATGAGGACAGTTTTTATACAATTGGGTGTGCTATTCAAGTGTATGAAGCTACTGAAGATGCTGTGGTTCGAGAAGTAAGAGAAGAACTCGGTGTCGCATCTAGAGCTGTTCAGTTAGCTTTCATTGTTGAAAATCGCTTTGAACAAACTGGGGTCCATTATCATAATATCGAGTTCCATTATTTAGTGGACTTGCTAGAAGATGCCCCTTTAACCATGCAAGAAGATGCGAAGCCATTACCTTGCCGGTGGCTTGCTTTAGATGACCTACATACTGTTAATCTGAAACCGGCATTTCTAAAAGCCGCCTTACCAGAATGGGACGGACAATTACGACACATTCATCTTAAAGAGTAGGAGAAAAAATGACTTATAATTTTATAGAAGAGTACGATATTATTGTAATCGGAGCTGGTCATGCGGGAGTAGAAGCCTCCCTAGCTGCAGCCCGCATGGGATGTAAGGTTTTATTAGCGACTATTAACCTAGAGATGCTGGCATTTATGCCATGTAATCCTTCTATTGGAGGATCGGCCAAGGGTATTGTTGTCCGTGAGATTGATGCCCTCGGCGGGGAGATGGGTAAAAATATTGATAAAACTTATATTCAAATGAAAATGTTGAATACTGGTAAGGGTCCTGCTGTCAGAGCTTTACGTGCACAAGCAGATAAAGCCTTGTATGCTATGACGATGAAGCATACAGTTGAGCGTCAGGAAAACTTAACTCTCCGTCAGTCAATGGTTGATGAAATTTTTGTTGAAGATGGTAAGGTAGTTGGTGTCAGAACAGCCACAAATCAAAAATATGGAGCTAAAGCGGTTGTTGTAACAACAGGAACGGCTTTGCGTGGTGAAATTATCCTAGGTGAGCTCAAATATTCATCAGGTCCTAATAATAGCCTTGCATCTGTTACATTGGCAGATAACCTGAGGGATCTTGGCCTTGAAATAGGAAGATTTAAAACGGGTACCCCTCCTCGTGTTAAGGCATCATCAATTGATTACGAAGAAACTGAAATTCAACCAGGTGATGAAAAGCCAAATCATTTTTCATTCTTGTCGAAAGATGAAGATTATCTTCAGGATCAAATACCTTGTTGGCTAACTTATACGAATCAAGAGAGCCACGATATTATCAATAATAATTTACACCGTGCACCAATGTTTTCAGGTATTGTCAAGGGTGTAGGACCTCGTTATTGTCCATCAATCGAAGATAAAATTGTCCGATTTGCCGATAAGAATCGCCATCAACTTTTCCTTGAACCTGAAGGAAGAGATACTGAAGAAGTCTATGTGCAAGGCCTGTCAACAAGTCTGCCAGAAGATGTTCAAAAAGAGTTGATTCACTCAATTAAAGGTCTCGAGAAGGCAGAAATGATGCGAACTGGTTATGCGATTGAATATGATATCGTGCTCCCTCATCAATTACGAGCAACACTTGAAACGAAGTTAATTTCAGGTCTCTTTACAGCAGGACAGACCAACGGAACTTCTGGATACGAGGAAGCAGCAGGTCAAGGTCTAGTTGCTGGTATCAATGCAGCTCTGAAAGTTCAAGGTAAACCTGAGCTTATTCTCAAACGTAGTGATGCCTATATTGGTGTAATGATTGACGATCTTGTCACGAAAGGAACCTTGGAACCATATCGTTTATTAACTTCACGCGCAGAGTATCGACTTATATTACGTCATGATAATGCTGACATGCGCTTGACACCTATTGGTCGAGAAGTTGGCTTGGTTGATGATGAACGTTGGAATATCTTTAAAATTAAGAAAAATCAGTTTGACAGAGAGTTGACACGTCTGTCAAAAGAAAAATTAAAGCCTATCAAAGAAACAAATGAAAAAATTCAAGCTCTAGGATTTAAGCCTTTGACAGATGCCATGACAGCCAAAGAGTTTATGCGTCGACCTGAGATTGATTACGCTACAGCTACTCAGTTTGTCGGTCCAGCTGCAGAAGATTTGGATGCTAAGGTTATAGAGTTACTTGAAACTGAAATCAAGTACGAAGGGTATATCAATAAAGCTTTGGATCAAGTAGCTAAGATGAAGCGAATGGAAGAAAAAAAGATTCCGGAAAATATTGATTGGGATGCTATTGATTCTATTGCAACTGAGGCTCGTCAAAAATTTAAGAAAATAAATCCTGAAACCATTGGTCAAGCAAGCCGTATCTCAGGGGTTAATCCAGCAGATATCTCTATTTTGATGGTTTACCTTGAAGGCAATAATAAAGCTCGACGTAAAGTGGATTAACAGTCGTAACACTTGTAAAAGCCTTTTAATTAAGGCTTTTTTATGTTATAATTGTTAGATTAAGAGGTTTTATATGAAAAGATTTCACTTTGCAACTATTCACCTGATAATGATAGGACTAATTCTTTTTGGAATTGCTACCATTTTTGTCCGCGTATTACAAACGGAGTCTGCACTCATTTTTGCGCTTTTTATCATTATGGTAGTAGTTGTTACACTATTGCATTACCAAAAGACAACATATGAGTCTTTGGAAATAGAACAATTAGATGAACTGAATCAGGATGTGGAAGCTTCTTTGAAGACTCTTCTTGGAAAGATGCCTGTCGGAGTCGTTACTTTTGACGAAAATGACCATATTGAATGGTTCAATCCCTATGCTAAGTTAGTGCTTTCAGATGAATATGGGAACTTCAATAAGCAGTTGATTGCAGATTTTATCTCCCAGAAACGAAAGGGGTCACCTTCGAATGTGATAACTGTTGGTGACAATAAATACGCTGCCTTTGTGGATTTTGACAATAAGCTGACATATTTTATTGACAATGTTTATGATCAAGATGAAAATGTTGATCCAAATATGACTCGACCTGTTATTGGGATTATTTCAGTTGATAACTACGACGATGTGACAGGAAGTTTGCCAGATGCAGATGTTTCAAAAATCAATACATTTGTAGTAGGATTTATTTCTGAGTTTGCTAAGGCTAAGCATATTCATTATCGACGTATTGAAGGGGATCGTTTTTACTTCTTTACCAATTACAGTGTTTTGACAGAATTCATGGATCAAAAGTTTTCTGTCTTGGATGACTTTCGTCAACAAGCACAAGAACGTGGTTTACCACTGACTTTGAGTATGGGAATATCCTTTGGTACGCTTAAGCATGATCAAATCGGGCAAGTTGCTTTGCAGAACCTTAATATTGCACTTGTTCGAGGCGGAGATCAAGCTGTTGTTAAGGAAAATGATGATCACAAGGAACTTCTTTATTTTGGAGGAGGCTCTGTCTCAACAGTTAAGCGTTCTCGTACAAGAACAAGGGCTATGATGACTGCAATTTCATATAAGTTAAAAACAGTCGAAAAAGTATTTGTTGTAGGTCACAAAAATCTTGATATGGATGCCTTAGGGGCTACTGTTGGTATGGCCCATTTTGCTAGTCAGATTGTTAGAAAGAGCTATGCTGTTTATGATGATATGGCTATGAATACGGATATTGAGCGTGCGGTAGAACGTTTGAAAGAAGATGGGCAGTCACCCCTTATTACACTCTCAGAAGCTGAAGAACTAGTCAACCAACACTCATTGCTAATTATGGTTGACCATTCAAAAATCAATCTAACCCTATCTCAGGATTTTTATGATCGATTTAATGAAGTTATTGTCGTAGATCATCACCGTCGAGATGACGACTTCCCTGAAAATGCAGTTTTGACTTTTATTGAAAGTGGAGCAAGCTCTGCTTGTGAATTGGTTACGGAGTTGTTACAATTTCAAGGGGCTCCAGAACGTTTGAGTAAAATCCAAGCTTCTATCCTTATGGCAGGTATAATGCTGGATACCAAGAATTTCTCTACTCGTGTTACTAGTCGAACTTTTGATGTTGCCTCTTACCTTCGTAGTTTAGGAAGTGACAGTGGAGAAATTCAAATGATTTCTGCTACGGATTTTGACGAATATCGACGTATTAATGAGTTAATTATTGCAGGCGAACGAATTACTGATGATATAATCGTTGCTACAGGAGATAACCACAAGTGCTATAATAATGTTGTGATTGCTAAGGCGGCAGATACTATGCTTGCAATGGCTGGAATCGAAGCAACCTTTGTTGTTGCTCGAACAAGTCACTCGACTGTAAACATATCTTCTCGAAGCCATAATGCGATTAATGTACAACGTATTATGGAAAAATTAGGTGGTGGTGGACATTTCAACCTAGCCGCCTGCCAATTACGAGACTGTAGTGTTTCTCAAGCGCAAAATAAATTAATTGAAACTATTATGGGAGAGTTGGCTCCCAAGGAGGATTAAAATGAAAGTTATTTTCTTACAAGACGTTAAGGGTAAAGGAAAAAAAGGTGAAATTAAAGAAGTACCATTAGGTTATGCTCAAAACTTCTTGATTAAAAAGAATCTTGCTAAAGAAGCAACAAACCAAGCTATCGGGGAGTTGAAAGGAAAACAAAAATCAGAAGAAAAGCATGCTGCAGAGTTGTTAGCTGAAGCAAAACGCGTTAAAGAACAACTTGAGAAAGAAGAAAATCGTCTTCAATTTACTGAGAAGGTTGGGCCAGATGGTCGTACATTTGGTTCAATTACAGCTAAAAAGATTGCGGAAGGACTTCAGAAACAGTTTGGAATCAAGATTGATAAACGTCATATTGAACTTGAACATCCTATTCGAGCGATTGGCTTGATTGAGGTTCCTGTAAAGCTTCATAAAGAAGTGAATGCACAAATTAAGCTTAACATCAAAAATAGTGCTGAGTAATTCGTTGACACTATAAGTAAATCTTGTAAAGGAGGGAATAATTGTGGCAGAAGCTCAAGAATTACGAGTGCAACCTCATGATTTAGTAGCGGAACAGTCTGTTTTGGGGGCTATTTTCATTAACCCGGAAAAGTTAATTACGGTTCGAGAGTTTATCGAAGCAGATGACTTTTACAAGTATTCCCATCGTGTCATTTTTAAAGCAATGGTAACGCTGTCGGATCGAAATGATGCCATTGATGCCACGACAGTACGTACTATTTTAGATGACCAAGATGACCTCCAAAACATAGGGGGTATTTCTTATCTTGTAGATTTGGTCAATAGTGTCCCAACATCCGCAAATGCTGAGTACTATGCTAAGATTGTGGCTGAGAAAGCCATGCTTCGGCGTATTATAAATAGGTTGACAGAAATTGTCAATCAAGCATATGAGGGGACAACTGAATCGGATGAAATTATTGCAAATGCTGAGAAAGCCTTAGTTGATGTTTCAGAGCATAGCAATAGTAGTGGTTTCCGCAAAATATCTGAAGTTCTTGATGTCAATTTTAATACTTTGGAGATGCGTTCACAGCAAACATCAGATGTAACTGGATTACCGACAGGTTTCCGTGACCTTGATAAGATTACAACAGGTTTACACCCGGACCAATTAATTATTTTAGCAGCTCGTCCCGCTGTTGGTAAAACAGCCTTTGTGTTGAATATCGTTCAGAATGTTGGTACCAAGCAAAATAAAGCTGTTGCAGTTTTTTCCCTAGAGATGGGTGCAGAAAGCTTGGTTGATCGTATGTTGGCAGCTGAAGGTATGATTGATTCTCATGCTTTACGTACAGGTCAATTGACAGAGCAAGATTGGAATAATGTCATGATTGCTCAAGGGGCACTGGCTGAGGCACCTATTTACATAGATGATACCCCTGGTATAAAGATTACTGAGATTCGTGCACGGTCCCGTAAATTGTCACAAGAAGTAGAGGGTGGTCTCGGTCTCATTGTGATTGACTATTTGCAGTTGATTACAGGGACGCGACCGGAAAATCGCCAACAAGAGGTCTCAGATATTTCAAGACAGTTAAAAATCTTAGCCAAGGAGCTCAAAGTTCCTGTAATTGCCTTGAGTCAGTTATCTCGTGGGGTTGAACAACGTCAGGATAAACGACCAGTCTTGTCTGATATCCGTGAATCAGGATCTATCGAGCAGGATGCCGACATTGTAGCTTTCTTATATCGTGATGATTACTATCGAAAAGAGAGTGAAGAATCAGAGAATGCGATTGAAGATAATACAATCGAAGTTATCTTAGAAAAAAACCGTGCTGGTGCGCGTGGAACAGTTAAGTTATTATTCCAAAAAGAATATAATAAATTTTCATCGATTGCTCAGTTTGAGGAATCGTAACTTTCAGATTTAAGGAGATATATATGAGTGACGCATTTGCAGATGTTGCTAAAATGAAAAATATTAAGGAAGCTATTAAAGCTCATGAAGGTCAGTTGGTAGAATTGACTTTAGAGAATGGACGTAAACGTGAAAAGAATAAGATTGGTCGTTTGACAGAAGTCTATCCATCATTGTTTATTGTTGAGTATCAGGACTTCGGTTCTCAAGCTGACGCTATTAATAATAGTTATGTTGAATCTTATACTTATTCAGATATTTTGACTGAAAAGACTCTCATTCGTTATTTGAGTCCCGAGGAACAAGCTGAAATCGAAAATAAATAAGAAAAAGCCTTTACTTGGGCTTTTTTTCGTGGTAAAATAGCGGAGTATGTGAAATAATAGCAGGATAAAATGAAGCTCGTCAACAGGAAGTCAGCTAGAAAAGTAACCTTTGCTGTTTGGGCGAAGTCTTTCTGAACGAATCAGGTTTATCTAAAATGTTATTTCCTAAAAATATTTTTTATAGGAGGACATTATTAATGTCACGTTATACAGGTCCATCATGGAAACAATCACGTCGCCTTGGTTTCTCACTTACAGGCACAGGTAAAGAATTGGCACGTCGTAACTACGTACCAGGTCAACATGGCCCAAATAACCGTTCAAAACTTTCAGAGTACGGTTTGCAATTGGCTGAAAAACAAAAGCTTCGTTTCTCATACGGTTTGAGTGAAAAACAATTCCGTAACTTGTTCGTACAAGCTACTAAAGTTAAAGGTGGAACACTTGGTTTCAACTTTATGGTTCTTTTGGAACGTCGTCTTGATAACGTTGTGTACCGTCTTGGTCTCGCAACAACTCGTCGTCAAGCACGTCAATTTGTAAACCACGGTCACATCCTTGTTGACGGTAAACGTGTTGATATCCCTTCATACCGCGTTGAAGTTGGTCAAGTAATCTCAGTTCGTGAAAAGTCAGTTAAAGTTCCTGCTATCCTTGAAGCAGTAGAAGCTACTATCGGACGTCCAGCATTCGTATCATTTGATGCTGAAAAACTTGAAGGTTCATTGACACGTCTTCCAGAACGTGATGAAATCAACCCAGAAATCAACGAAGCACTTGTCGTTGAATTCTACAACAAAATGCTTTAATTTTAATATTATTGTATCGAAAAGCCCGTTATTATGGGCTTTTTGCTTATTTTAAAAGACTGTTTCAGAAATTTGCTTACCTTTTTGCTTACTTCTATATAGATTTTAGAGCTATATCACAGAATGAGACGGCTTTTTTGTTTTCTAACATAATAAGCTCCTAGTCATTTGTATTAGACTAGGAGCTTGTTCCATTATCTTATGATATGTGATTTTGAGGTATAGTTCATTTATTTTCCAGTCCACCTTCAAAGTCTGCTGAAACATTTGAAACGTAGTTGGTGAAGTAGGCTTCAAAATCTTTTTTAGTCGTTTGTACTCTTTCTTCAGAGTATTCTTTATCCTCTATATAAGCTTGAAATCTAGAGATTTTCAAGTCTTTTTGTAGACGTTGTATTACTTCTGTTTTTGTCATAAGGACCTCTCTTTCAGTCTTTGTTTTACCATATTTTAAATTTTATAAAACATGTGTGTTGTTTTAATGCTTTACTTTTGATATACTGTCAAAGTTGTTTAAGAAGGGAGAAACTATGTCTATTATTATACTAATTTTAGCTGGGATTGTTGCATTGGAGCATCTTTATATCATGTATTTGGAAACTTTTGCAACACATTCAGACACAACTAGTAGAATTTTTAATATGAGCAAATAAGAGCTTCAACGCGATTCTGTTACAAACTTATTTAAAAATCAAGGTATTTACAATGGTTTAATCGCTGTATTCCTCTTGTATGGTATTTTTACAAATAGTCAGCTACTTGTAACTGTTTTTGTTCTTAATGTTTTCTTTGCTGCTGTTTATGGTGCTGTAACTGCTAATAAGAAGATTATTTTTACGCAAGGTGGACCCGCAATATTGACCTTGTTTTCACTTATTATCTCATTGTTCTAGGAATTTAATTATAAGAGAAAAAAGCTACTTTATCTACCGAGATACTTTGTAGCTTTTTGTGCTTCTGGTGTTATTTTATTGTGGAATAAATCGTAGAAGGAAGTCTGTCATTTCTTGAGGTGATTCCTTTTTGCCATTTTTTATCCATGCTTGACAAGCTCCAAAAATAGCATGAGCAAGATAAATGCTGGCATAGTTCTTCTCGAATCCTTTGAGAGCTCTTTTTTCAGCAGTAGGGTCAATAAAGTCTTCAGCTATCATACGCTGAAGTTTGTTTATCAGAAAATCTTTAATTTCTTTTGCTCCATTTGTAGATAATAGAGCTGAAAGAAGTTTTTCACGAGTAAGAATTTCAAAGATTTCGAGAAAGGCCCCTTCTTTCTTTCCTTCGTATTTATCAAAGATATATTCTAGTTTATGAAACAATTCTTTCTGATAGCTATCTATCATTTCAAATTTATCCTTGTAGTGAGTATAAAAACTTGAACGGCTAATCCCAGCTGTTTGAACTAGACGAATAGTTGTAATCTCATTGAAATCTTGGTCTTTAAGGCATATTACCAAAGCATCTAAAAGAGCTTTTTTAGTAAGTGAACGCCTTTGATCTTTTGTCATGTATTTCTCCTTTCACACAGTTTTAGATAAAGTGTCCAAAAATAGTTTTTAAATATTGATTTATAAAATTAATGAGCTTATAATTGATTATATCATAAAAGTATACACGATGTCTAAAAAGGAGAAATATGTTAGCAGAATTAAAGGCTCTTCTAAAAAGTCCAAAGCTATGGATAACCATTATTGGTGTTTCATTGATACCCGCTTTGTATAATTTAATATTTTTATCTTCTATATGGGATCCTTACGGTAATGTGAAACATCTGCCAGTGGCAGTGGTGAACAAAGATAAGAGTGCTAGATTTCAAGATAAGGCGCTTAATATTGGTCATGATATGGTGGACAATATGTCTAAAAATAAAAATTTAGACTATCATTTTGTAACTGAAACTGAAGCACAAAAAGGAATAGAAGACGGTGATTACTATATGGTTATCACTTTCCCAGAAAACCTCTCAAGTAATGCAGCAAGTCTTCTGACAAATGATCCTAAGAAACTAGAAATTTCTTATCAGACAACAGCAGGGCATAGCTTCGTTTCTTCGAAAATGAGCGATTCTGCCATGTCTAAGTTAAAGGAGACTGTTTCTAAAAATATTACGTCAACTTATGTTGGAGCTGTCTTTAAGAGTATGTCTCAACTGCAGAGTGGGATGGGAACTGCAGCGAATGGGGCCAGTCAATTATATGCAGGTGCAGGAGCACTTCAATCTGGAGGTCAGATCTTATCAAATGGTCTAGGAACTCTTGCTGGTTCTACTCAAACATTGGCGACAGGTGTTGATACCTTGAGTTCGGGCGCATCTGCCTATACTTCAGGTGTGTCAACTTTGTCAGGTGCTTTGTCACAGTTGAATAGTAACTCAGAGGCTGTTAATTCTGCTGCGGGTCAATTTGCATCAGGAGCAGAAGCTATGAATACCTTAGTTACAGGTGCGAATTCTTTGTCAACGGCGCTTAGTCAAATGGCTACAGCAACAAGTTTATCTGAAGAACAGCAAACACAGTTGTCAAGCTTGTCAGCTAATTTAACTGATTTAAATACAGCAATTCAAAATCTTAATACGACAGTAAGTAATACATCATTCCCTAGTGGAACATCAACAACATCAGTAGATACAAGTTCAATAGCGACTTATCTTTCAAATATTTCTTCTGCAGCTAGTTCTATAGCTACAGCTAGTGCCACTGACAAAGCGAACGATTTGGCTGCGGTACAAGGAACAGCTGCATATCAAAGCTTGACAGCAGATCAACAAGCAGAGATTGCTTCAGCAATTAGTAATGCTGGCTCTACAGCTAGTAGCTATGCTTCAACTATTGCATCAGATGTGTCAAGCATGTCAACAGCTTTGTCTAGCTTGGCAGGCACGACAACAACTAGTAGTGGAGAATCAAGCAATTTAGTTTCTCTACAAACGTCTATTTCAGGCATTGCAAGTTCGGCAAATACTCTTCTTCCTGTAGCTTCCTCAACTATATCATCAATGCAAGGTAATATTGCTAATGTTAACTCAGTACTTGTTAATCAATTATCGCCTGGGGCAATTCAAGTTGCTTCAGGTGTGTCAAGAGCTCAAAGTACTTTAGCCACAGGTGCAAGCAATCTCTTAACAGGTTTGTCAACCTACACTGGTGCTGTGTCAACGATTGCTAGTGGTGCACAAATTCTAGATGCTAACAGTAGTACCTTAATGAATGGATTTTCTACCCTTAAAAGTGGTACAAGTGTTCTTAATACAGGTGTCCAACAATTGGCAATTGGAGGAAACAATTTAACAAATGGATTGACAAATCTGTCAACTAATCTTTTTACCTTGTCTGACTCATTAAACAAGGCTAATCAACAGTTATCACTTGTTTCTGTAAACTCAGAAAATGCTAAGATAGTCAGTGCTCCTCTAAAAGTGAAGAAAACTGATAAGGATAAGGTTGACACTAATGGTGTGGGAATGGCCCCATATATGATTTCGGTTTCTCTTATGGTTGTAGCTCTTTCAACAAATGTTATCTTTGCTAAAAGCTTAACAGGAAGAAGCTTTACGAGTCGTTTTGACTGGTCTAAAAATAAGTTATTTATCAATGGTATTATTGCAACTATGGCTGCAATTGCCCTTTATATTGCTATTCGATTTATGGGAGTTGAACCAAATCATCCACTAGCTACATTTGGTATGATTCTCCTTGCAGCATGGACTTTAATGGCGCTCGTTACAGCCCTTGTAGGTTGGGATGATAGATATGGTGCATTTGCTTCCATGATTCTGTTGCTTTTACAGTTAGGTTCTAGTGCAGGGACTTATCCAATTGAACTTAGTCCTAAGTTCTTTAAGGTCGTACAGCCATTCTTACCAATGTCCTACTCTGTGTCAGGCCTTCGTCAAACTATTTCTATGACAGGACAAATCTCAGATCAAGTACGTATGCTAGTCATTTTCTTACTTACTTTTGTAGTTGTAGGTATTGTTATTTATAGACCAAAAACTGAGAATGTATAAACTAAAAGCCGGCTAATGTGAGCTGGCTTTTTTATGTTATTCGACAGTTATATTACCGAGATCGGAGGTGATGGTAAGTGTATTATCTTTTGAGTTCTTAAGGTTATTCGTAACATCCACCTCTCCTGAGTGACTATCTGCTTGAACATTGATAGTGTAATATTTAAGAGCTATT
The DNA here is from genome assembly GCF_010120595.1 of Streptococcus thermophilus. Taxonomy (NCBI): domain Bacteria; kingdom Bacillati; phylum Bacillota; class Bacilli; order Lactobacillales; family Streptococcaceae; genus Streptococcus; species Streptococcus thermophilus. The sequence goes on along the minus strand of NZ_CP038020.1, from coordinate 325,522 downwards.
TCAACTTCACCGGTTGTGACGTCAAGTTTATTGTGACCGTTAAAAATTAAGTTATTACCAGAGAATTCTCCCATTGCAATAGATAAATCTGCGTTAGTAAAAAGGGTATTATCACTATCAACACTACCAACATCAAGGTTAGCTTTTAGGTTGCTGACTATCATTTTATTAAAATTCAGGTTCCCCACATTTAGATTAATGTCTACTTGTCTAACCGTGCTATGGCTTAAATCTAGATTTCCAGTTGCTAAATCAACCTTTAAGAAATCAATCGATTGTTTTTTAGGAAGTGTAATAATAATGGTTTGCTTTCTGACTTCCTGGTCGATAGCAGAAGAGAGGCTTATTAAATCTTTTAATTTGAAAAAGTTAATGTGTTTTTTAGAAGTCGAATCTAATTTAGAGTTGTTATCATTAATAGTTAATTGACTATCCTTTACAGTTGTGTCAATTGTATTTTTTATTTTTTGGTAGTAAGAAAGTGTAGTTTTGTTAACCTCAGAACCTTGAATTAGTACCTTGTAGCTGCTACTTTTAATATCAATCTTATTGAAGTTATCAACTTCCTTCTTGACATAATCTAGCTCACTTTTATTTTGATTTTGTAAATCTGTCAAGCCACCTTGACTATAAACCCAAGTTGCTAATCCCCCGCCTAAAAATAGAGATATGAGAGATACTTCATGGACAATCTTTTTCCAAGTTTTCATGTTTTTCTTACTTTCTTGATGTGTCATCTAATTGATGGAGTAATTAGCTTTACAATAAGTTTACAGATTTCAAATGAAATCAAAAATAGTAAAAGTGCTCCCCCAAACATCAATAGTCCTACACCTAGTCCAAACAGTGTTGAAGCTAGTGAAACACTTAGGGGAGAGAAACTTGTAGAGAAAGTGTGAACACCACTAATGAGTAAGACAAGAGTAAGAGCTAAGGCAGTCACCATGACCGCAAAAATGATCATAAGAAGTGTCATTAGCATAGCTAAGAAGAAAGGGAGAATTAGAAAAGCTACTGGACTAGCTAATACTGCGAGAATAGCAATTCAAATAATAGTTGTTTTATTGCGCAAACTAGTCGTATCCTCAATAACCTTTTCATCTAGCAGACGGCTAATGACTTCATGAGCGTCTTCCTTAGGTGTACCCAGTTCTGCAATAACTAGAGATTTATTTTCGGGTCCAGCCTCCTCAAAATATTACATGAAATATTCTAGAGCTTCTTCGTAGTCTTTTGGTGGTAATTTTCGTAGATATTTTGTTAATTTGGCTATATATTCAGTCTTTGTCATGTCTTAATCTCCCTTCCACAATACCATCCAGAGTTTCTTTGTAAGTTAACCATTCCTTATTAAGAAATTGAAGTTGCTCTTTTCCATATGGGGTAATACTATAATATTTACGTTTGCGCCCTTGATAATCTTGGCCGTAGGTGGTCATATAGCCTGCTTTTTCAAGCTTTTTTAGAATAGGATAAAGTGTTGATTCCTTGATACTAGCCGCAATCTTTATGTTTTGGCTAATATCATAACCATAAGAGTCTTCTCTATCAATAATAACTAATATTAAGAACTCAATCAGGGTTGACGATGTTGGAAAATACATGGTTTGCTCCTTTTATTTTAGGATAGGTATAAAAATTATATATAATTATTTTATATATTGAGTGTATGTCCTTTAGAGGTAGTGTAAAATAAGTTGTGTAAACACAAAAAGGAATAAATCCGTTATAGTAGAGTTGCAAAACATTACTAGAAAGAGATTTATTCCTATGACTCAGTTTACCACAGAACTACTTAACTTCCTAGCCCAAAAGCAAGATATTGATGAATTTTTCCGTACTTCTCTTGAAACAGCAATGAATGATCTGCTTCAAGCAGAGTTATCAGCCTTTTTAGGGTATGAACCTTACGATAAATTAGGCTATAATTCTGGGAATAGTCGTAACGGAAGCTATGCACGGAAATTCGAAACCAAATATGGGACTGTTCAGTTGAGTATTCCTAGAGATCGTAATGGGAACTTTAGTCCAGTTTTGCTTCCCGCTTATGGACGTAGAGATGACCACTTGGAAGAGATGGTTATCAAACTCTATCAAACCGGTGTAACGACTCGAGAAATTAGTGATATCATCGAGCGAATGTATGGTCATCACTATAGTCCTGCCACAATTTCTAATATCTCAAAAGCAACTCAGGAGAATGTCGCTACTTTTCATGAGCGAAGCTTAGAAGCCAATTACTCTGTTTTATTTCTTGACGGAACCTATCTCCCCTTAAGACGTGGAACCGTTAGTAAAGAATGTATTCATATCGCACTTGGCATTACACCAGAAGGACAGAAGGCTGTTCTTGGATATGAAATCGCCCCAAATGAAAACAATGCTTCTTGGTCCACCCTGTTAGACAAGCTTCAAAACCAAGGAATCCAACAGGTTTCTCTTGTAGTGACCGATGGCTTCAAGGGGCTTGAACAGATTATCAATCAGGCTTACCCATTAGCTGAACAACAACGTTGCTTAATTCATATTAGTCGAAATCTGGCTAGTAAAGTGAAACGAGCAGATAGAGCGGTTATTCTGGAGCAATTTAAAATGATTTATCGTGCTGAAAATTTAGAAATGGCAGTGCAAGCTTTAGAGAACTTTATCGCCGAATGGAAACCAAAGTATAGGAAAGTCATGGAAAGTCTGGAGAATACGGATAATCTTTTAACTTTTTATCAGTTTCCCTACCAGATTTGGCATAGCATTTATTCGACAAACCTCATTGAGTCTCTTAACAAAGAAATCAAACGTCAAACGAAAAAGAAGGTCCTTTTTCCTAACGAGGAGGCTCTGGAACGTTATTTAGTTACCCTGTTTGAAGATTATAATTTCAAGCAAAATCAACGCATCCATAAAGGGTTTGGCCAATGTGCTGACACACTTGAAAGCTTATTTGATTAACATTCTTCAACTCTACTTGAGTGTTTACACATAATTATTGACAGTATCCCTTTAGAAAGATATGTCTAAATTTTATATATAAAATTTTTATATAATAGGGCTATCTTATTTTTTATGATAATATGAAGTCAAGGAGTACTTATGACTATTAAAGATAAATTAGCTCATTACGAGCCGAAGCCACTGGGGGAGAAAGGACGCTATGCAGTTCTCTTGCCCTTAATATATGATGTAAAAACTGGTAAGTATCAAGTCCTTTACCAAGTGCGAAGCGAACATATTTCTCAACCGGGTGAGATTTCTTTTCCTGGTGGACGTGTGGAAGACGGCGAGACTTTTCAAGAGGCTGCTATACGAGAAACTTGTGAGGAGTTAAACCTAGTTCCTGATCAAATTGACATTTGGGGAGAGATTGATTATCTGATCCATCAGGGTAGAACCATCCATTGCTTTGTTGGAAAGATAAAGATAGAAAATTGGGAGTATATCCATCCGAATGAAGAGGCAGACCGGCTGTTTACAGTTGAAGTTGACACATTGTTGACAAAAGAACCGATTTATTATACTGTGAGTTCTACCTTAAGCGAAGCAAAAGATTTTCCTTTTTTCCTAGTAAAAAACAGGGAAAAATATAATTTTGGGTACAGTGAACGTCATATTCCTTTTTACAGAAACTTGACAGAAAATATATGGGGGATGACGGCTATATTTACACATAGGTTTACAAATATCTTGAAAGATTTAGAGTGAAAATTAAAGATCAACGATAATATAGTGATCTTTTTGATATTAGTTAAGTTGTTAATTTGGTATTAATGGAGTAAAATCCGTTTCTGATGTAGAAGTTTAGGTTATTACTAAAATGATTTTCAAAATTAATATCGAGTTTTTTATCTAGGTAGAAAACTTTATATTGAACAATGACTTTTTCGATTTATTGTATCCTCTTTGCGACAGGAAGGTAGGAGTAAGATATTAATAGAGGCTATTATGTGTTTGTAATCTTTTTACTAGAACGAATAACTGTTATCTTTGCTAATAAAAAAAGCCATAAAAATAATATTTTCATGGCTTTTTAATTCAATTATTTAACCTCATTCTGAGGTACAGTAAAATCTGTGCTTTTGTTTTTTTAAAAATAATATAAAAAGCACTCTAGCTTCTATAGTTTAAACAAAACTACAGATTTTAGAGCGCTAATGCTATCAGAAAGGAATATACATATGAGGTTAGAAAGAATCTCAAAGTAATCTAAAGAAAGCCGATTTTTCACCTGATTAATATTGTAATGTTAAGGATTTGTCATAGTTTTTGGTGTTGTTTTAAAAGTGAGTAGTTAGGAGTACAACAACCTTAAATTTCTTGTAGAGTAATCCCATGTTTTAAGTAAAAAATCAACCGATTTTAGAATTATTTATCGTCCTTTTTAACCATATTTTTAACACCTTCAATTGCTCCTTTAACAGCATCTTTGGCATCTTCGGCAACTTCTTTAACTTTTGAAACTCCTTTTTCAGCAGCTCCTTCTTTTTCGGTTTTTTTATCATCAGTTACTTTTCCGACACCTTCTTTAATAGCGCCTTTAGCTTGATTAAGTTTTTCTTCTACTGACATAGTTGTTACCCTCCATTGGAAAATCAGATTATTGATAATGAACGTTTTTAAACTTTTTTAGGCATAAAAGAATTTAGTGAACTCTTGGTTCTGCTTTAGCAGTTTCTTTGGTATCTTCGGCAACTCCTTTAACTTTTTCCTTTGCAGCTGAGAGGCCATCACCCAATCCCTCTTTTGCGCTTTCAAACTTATCGGAAGTAAATTTACTTGTTGATTCAACAACTCCAGTTGCTCGATCTTGCAGGCTTACTGAGTCTGCTTCATGTTGCTCTTTAGTCTTGATATCAACAACATCTACATTAACTTCAACCACTTCCAAATTAGTCATATTAGAAATTTCTGAAACAACAATTTCTTTGATTTTCTTGTATAATTCAGGAATATTCTTTTTATATTCGACAACTACTTTCAAATCCACAGCAACTTGCTTTTTACCAACTTCAACATTGACTCCGCTTGCAACGTTATCAGTATTGATAAGTTTTCCAGTTAGGTTTGAGAAAAAGCCTCCATCAATAGCCAGCAAACCTGGAACATTTTCTAAAGAAAGACCAATAATTTTTTGAATGACTTTATCTTCATAGGTCAATTCGCCTTTTACTACTTCTACTTTTTTTTCTACATTTGACATATAAATCACCTTTACTATTTAAATAATTGTTTTTGTTGAATATAATACCCAATTCCAACTCCTAGAGTGGCGCAAATCAAGACAAATAAAGTCTTAAAAAAACCATAGGATAGGATGAAGCACGCTAAGATAGCACCCGCCAATCCGGAAAGAAGTAGATATTGGTATTTTTTAAACCATTCCATTTTTTTACTTCCTTACTTTACACGACTAACAGTTTTTTTACGTGGTGGTTTTGGCTTGTATTCTTTTACAGAAATATACAGTTTTACACGATGATTCATTCCAAAAAACTGTTTCAATCCATCAGCTATCTCATCTTTAATTATTTGAGTTCGTTTAATAATGTTGTCTGATGGAAGCATTTGTCCTTCTACGTGAACTAAACATTTATTCTTACGACAGTTTACCTTAATAGTAGGATCCTTTATAAAATTGTGATTAGCAACCACACAACGTACAAATCCTTCAATAGCTGAATTTTTTAATTTTAGGTTCCCATCGACATCAGGTAACTGAATCTCTAAATATTGTTTAGGATAAAAGAGTGTAACAAGCATTAGAAACAACACTACAGCTGAAAGTACTAGAGCACCCCAGAAAATATATCTTGAAAGATAAAATTCTAAAAAGGAATTTTGATTCCAATCAACTAAATGAAGTCCTAAGCCACTGAATTTAAGATAATCTAGCAAAATAGGAATCAAAATTGTCAAGATTAAAATACATAAAATAAGGTAAAATATTTTTTTGTTTTTTGACATATTGAATCCTTTCATCAATAGAATTTGAACTTTAATCTATTCCTGTCAAGAAAGGTTCAAGTTCAATCATTTTTCCCTAGGAAAAATGATACTACTGAAACAACAATAACCGCTCCTAAGATTGATGGAATTAATGCCATTCCAGCTAGACTAGGTCCCCATGCACCGAAAAGTGATTGTCCAACAGATGAACCGACTAAACCTGCAATGATATTAGCGATTATTCCCATGGAATCTCCCTTTTTAGTGATTCCACCTGCAATAAGACCGATAAGCCCTCCTACGATAATAGCCCAAATCATAATGTCTTCCCCTTTCTAAATTGTGGAAAGTTAGATTGTTTGGAAAATCAAATAATCTAAAGAGTTATAGTATATACCTTTACGAACAGTAGTCTTATGATTGTTAAGATTAATGTTAGTATATACCTTTGCGAATAGTATAGCTTAATAAAAATGATAAGTCAAAGAAAATGATCTCGCTTATAAAAAAATAGAATGAAATCTGTTAATCGTTTTGCAATCGATTGCATATATTTGCAAGTATATTTCTGATATGATTCTTGTTGTTTTTTGAACAGTTTTGTAAATACTCTTCATTATGGTTATTATTATCAGACCATTCTGACAATTGAATAATTAATCAATAAAACCTTTGATTATGGTGGTATGACCATAAGATTTTTAGCCAATTAAAGAAGTCTAAATGATACACAGGATACTGTGTTATTTTCAGTAGGAGTTTAAAATTCAAAAAAGGAGATAATTACGGATTTTAGAGAAACATTGAATTGTCAGGATTACACTAAATTAGACAAATTTAGTAAACAGCTTGAGGGCTTTGAACGACTATTTAGAGACAAGGATTTGCTTGAAATGCGTTAGGAATTGGCAAAAATTAATAAGGATGAGGTCGTTGGTTTATGCTCAGAAATTAATGGATATAAAACAGGTTTTATGGATGCACTAACCCTATTGAATTCTGAACCAGATTTGCAATCTTTCAAAGAATTGTTTGAGGAGTGGTGGATTGATTATGAATTTGATCAACGTATCAATGTGCTACTTGGTCAATATCCTTATACCAATTTTGAGGAGAGAATTGATTATGGATTGAAAGAAGAATATGGAACTAGCTCTCGTAAAGAAGTTGCAAAAATAATGATTGACGATTTAGAAACGTCATCAGAGGACGAAGCTAAAAAGTTATTTCTTCAAGAAATCCTTTCATTAGAAAAGAGATCAAACGATATCGATTAACTTCTTCAAAAGTTGACCATACTAACAAAGAGGGAGTATTGTTATGGAAAAAGTTTTGAAGGATGGTAAACTTTATTCTCTAATTGAATTTAGGGATAGAATCTATGAGGATTTAGATTTATCAAAAAGTGACTTAACCACTTTATTATGTGCGATGTTGATTGCATCTATTGGTTTGAAGATGAATTCTATTCCAGCAATCATAGGGGCAATGTTAATTTCTCCATTAATGACACCTATCCTTGGAGTCGGCTTTGCGTTAGAAATTTTAGATACAAAACTTCTCAAAAAGTCTTTTAAAATTCTTTTTATTCAAGTTGCAGTAAGCCTTTTAGCCTCTACACTTTATTTTTTACTTTCACCAATTTCTTATGCAAGTACGGAAATTATTACTAGAACCTCACCAACAATTTGGGACGTTGTAATAGCATTTGTCGGTGGTTTAGCAGGAATAATTGGAGCACGAAAGAAAGAAGCTAATAACATTGTTCCTGGTGTTGCTATTGCAACAGCTCTTATGCCACCCGTTTGTACTGTAGGTTATTCTATTGCCACAGGAAATCTAGAGTATATGGTAGGGGCGTCATACTTGTTCTCCATTAACTGCAGTTTTATTATGATTGCTCATATATTGGCACTAATGTGATAATGGTGAAGAATCCATATGTTAAACATAATCGAGAAGCCTCTAAAATTCGAAAAATTTTAATTCTAGTCTCTGTTCTGGTATAGTAAATTTGTAACACTCCTACCTAATAAGTTAAAATATTCATTAGAATAGGAGACATAACATGAAACACTATCCAGACGAAACACGACAAAAAATTGTTCGACTACATCATTCAATATAAAAAACTATGATGATCTTCAACAAATAGATAAGGAAAAGGAATCCCCAATTAAAAACAAGTAATGTGAAATACTAATTCGATAATCACAAGCAAGCGCTGAAAAAGTAAAGTGACTAGTTGTCCTTAGGAGAAAATATCGATGAAAAAAGTAATAATAATTATTAATCCAACTTCTGGAGGAGAAATAGCATTAGATTATAAAGAGAGCTTGGAGAGTAAGGCAAAAGAGTACTTTGACTATGTTGAGACTAAGATTAATCAAAAAGCCAAAGATGCGGACTCATTTTGCCCAAAATGCCTCTGAAGAAAAATATGATGCAGTGATTGTTTTTGGTGGAGACGGTACTGTAAACGAGGTTATTTCAGGGATTTCTGAAAAGAATCACATTCCAAAACTAGGGATTATTCCTGGTGGAACTGGAAATCTAATTACAAAGCTTTTAGAAATCAACCAAGATATTGCTCAAGCCATTAAGGAACTTGATTTCAAGTTTACGAGTACTATTGATGTTGGAAAGGTTAATCACAATTATTTTGGCTATATCTTTAGTGTTGGATCTTTACCAGAAGCTATTCATAATGTTGATATTGAAGATAAAACAAAGTATGGTATCTTTCCATATGCAATCAAAACGATGAAGTCCGTTATGACAGACAGTGTATTTAATATTCATATTGAAACCGAAAATGGCAATTATGAAGGAGGAGCTAGTCAGGTATTAGTTCTCTTATCAAATTACTATTCAAACAAAAAACTATTCGACGAAAATAGAGATGGGTATGGAAATATTTTAATTTTAAAAGATGCCTCCATCATTTCTAAATCATCTATTATTCCAGATTTGTTAAAAGGGGATATAGTAGAAAATAATAATATCGAATATATCAAAGTATGGAATATTAAGATTTCTTCAGAAGTTGAGTTAGAATCAGATGTTAATGGAGATAAGTCAGATAAACTGCCAGTAGATATAAAAATACTAGGAAATCATATCGAAGTGTTCTCAGGCATGAAAGAATAGAGTGTTAATATTGATAATTAGACATTAGTTCTATTAATTAATCCAAGGAAGGGTATTTATGACAAAGGGAATACTAATTAAAGCTCCAGATCTTTTTACAGTTGACGAACAGTTAGAAATTCAAGAACGATTAAAAAGTAATGATATTGAAGTTGCTTTCCTTAGGGATGATTAGATTCAAGCTTCGTTCTATTCTTTTATTGAGATATTGGTTAATAATGACTTTTTAAATGAACTTGAAATAGCTCTATGTGTAGATATTTTGAAAGATATTATTATTAAGATTATTTCTAAAATAAAAAAAAGAACGTAGTGATACTTGATGCTAAACAAAATGAAAAACCTGCTAAACTGACCATTAAATCTAATACCGATAAAGGAACAATATATCTAGAAGTGCCATGCGATATTCCTGACTATGGACTACAGGAGTCCATAGAAAAAATTATCGAAGCAAAATGTATTCTCGATAACAATAGCAATGAAGGTCTAAATGATTTGTATATCGTTGAAGATAAAACTGGAAATTTGTCAATTATGACATTAACCGAGTATAGTAATTACAGGAAAAGTATTAGATAAGATGTATTGCTATCATTTAAACAAGGTTAAGTTGACTTGGCTTATTATGAACAGAAATCAATTAAGAAAAAGGTAGAGAAAAAGGTAGAGATTGAATTGAAATACAGTTCAATATATAGAGTTTGACAAAAAGAAAAAAACGCTTGAAATCAGCGTTTTTCTTTTCTATTGATTCGTATTGAATCTTTATTTCACCTCAGTAAAGATTACATGTTTACGCAATTTTGGTGAGTATTTTTTTAATTGAAGACGGTCTGGAGTGTTACGTTTGTTTTTTGAAGTAAGGTACAAGCGTTCACCAGATTCTTTGTGTTCAAGTGTAATATTTACGCGCATGGTATCTCCCTTCTATTATTCAGCTGATGCAGCTTTAGCGATTTTACGTCCTTTGTAGTATCCTTTAAGTGATACACGGTGTGAACGTGAGTAATCTCCAGTTGTTTCGTCAAATTGTACTGATGGAGCAGTCAATTTGTAGTGTGTACGACGTTTGTTTTTCTTCGCTTTTGAAGTGTGACGTGCAGGTACTGCCATTTCTTTATTTCCTCCGAATTAATAGTTATGTTCTTGATTTTAAATCAACTATAACAGAATAACATATCTTTATTGTAAAGTAAAGTTACTTGACAAAAACTTTTTATCAATATATATAGTTAAAAGTTATATATAATGATAGTAAATACATATTTCACAGCTATAACGGAAAGTGCTAGAATAGGCTTATTATAACATTAAGTGAAATAATAAAAAGGAATAAATAACTATGAGTAAAGTACATTATCATTTTGATCATGTTGGTTCTTACCTTCGTCCACAAGCTCTAAAAGAAGCACATGAAAAATTTGCCAATGGTGAGATTTCGCAAGAAGAATTACTGAAAGTACAAGATGAATTGGTTAAGGAATTGGTTCACCATGAGGTAGAAAATGGTCTTCAAGTCGTTTCTGATGGTGAATTTGGTCGTTCTTGGTGGCACCTTGATTTCCTATAGAACCTAACTGATTTTGAAGCTTACCAACAAGAAGATTCATATAAATTCCATGGTGCTAAGACACTTACAACCAACGTCCGTATCAACGGTAAAATTGCCGAAAATCCCAACCATCCTTTCTATCGCGACTTTGAATATCTTAAATCAGTGACTCCTGAAGGAATCACTCCAAAAGTAACTATTCCAAGTCCATCACTCATCATTAAACGTGACCACCGTAGTGATCTTTATGCAGATTACTATGATTCATGGACTGATTTCCTTGATGCTTTGGCTAAAGCTTACCATGATACCATCCAACATTTCTACGATTTGGGTGCACGTTATGTGCAATTGGATGATACAACTTGGGGGTATTTGATTCAACAGTTTGAGAATGAAAAAAATAATCCTGAGAAAACAGCTGAGTTGGCAAAAATCGCTGAGGATGATGTATACACTATTAATAAAGCTTTGGAAGGTCTTCCAGAAGATTTGACTTTGGCTACTCATATTTGTCGTGTGAACTTTAAATAAACTTATCTTTTTGAAGGTGGCTATGATTCAGTAGCTAAATATCTTGGTCAATTGAACTATGATATCTTCTTCTTGGAATATGATGATGCGCGTTCGGGTAGCTTCGCACCACTTCCAATGATTTGGAATAACCGTGATCATGTTGAATTGGTACTTGGTGTGATTACTTCTAAGGATCCAGTTTTGGAAGATGTAGATGCTGTCATTGCTCGTATCCATGAAGCGGCTGAACTTGTACCACTTAAGAATCTTGGAATCTCAACTCAATGTGGTTTTGCCTCAATTGAAGAAGGTAATATCTTGATTGAGCAAGACGAGTGGAATAAATTGCAATTGATTAAAACTATTACTGATAAGGTTTGGTCATAATAGGAAGAGTGTATAGGATGGGGTAAGCCTGTCCTATTTTTAATAGCAAGAAAAAGTTTCGTGGAAGATAAAGAGACAAAACAAAGAATTCTACAGTTTTTTGGGAAAAGGAGAGCTCCTAATAATTTCACTACTTGTTTGTTGATGAGTAAGCTTGACCATTATATATACCCAGAGGTCTATTTCTTTCTTACGTTGAAAAAACCTGCACCATTTCCCAAAAGCTATGTAAATTATGATAGAATAGAGTGATTATATCTGTAATAACGGAAAAGGAGGGCAGGTCTATTTGAGACCTGTATCATCATTATGAAACTTCAAAAACCTAAGGGAACGCAGGATATTTTACCTGGGGATAGTGCCAAATGGCAGTACGTGGAGAATGTTGCACGTGAAACATTTAAAAAATACAATTATGGTGAAATTCGTACGCCTATGTTTGAACATTACGAGGTCATTTCACGTTCAGTAGGTGATACAACTGATATCGTTACTAAGGAAATGTATGATTTTCATGATAAGGGAGACCGTCATATTACACTCCGCCCAGAAGGAACAGCACCGGTTGTACGCTCTTATGTAGAAAACAAACTCTTTGCGCCAGAGGTCCAAAAACCTGTTAAAGTTTATTATATTGGATCAATGTTCCGTTATGAACGTCCTCAAGCAGGACGCTTGCGCGAGTTCCACCAACTAGGTGTAGAGTGCTTTGGCTCAAAAAATCCAGCAACAGATGTTGAAACAATTGCCATGGCCTACCAACTCTTTAATACGCTTGGCATTAAGGATGTTACTCTTCATTTGAATAGTCTTGGAAATACTGACAGTCGTCTGGCTTATCGTCAGGCCTTGATTGACTATTTGACACCAATGCGCGAGAGTTTGTCAAAAGATAGCCAACGCCGTTTGGAAGAAAATCCTTTGCGAGTACTTGATTCAAAAGAAAAAGAAGATAAGGTTGCAGTTGAAAATGCTCCATCTATCCTTGATTATTTAGATGAAGAAAGTCAAACTCACTTTGATGAAGTGCGTGCCATGCTCGATAGTCTTAACATTCCATATGTGATTGATACCAATATGGTACGTGGTCTGGATTACTATAACCACACGATTTTTGAATTTATTACCACTATTGACAAGTCTGAGTTAACAATCTGTGCGGGCGGTCGTTATGATAGTTTGGTTGAATATTTCGGTGGTCCAGAAACAGCTGGATTTGGTTTTGGACTTGGTTTAGAACGCTTGCTTTTGGTTCTTGATAAGCAAGGCATTAAACTTCCGGTAGAAGAAAGTCTTGATGTCTACATTGCAGTACTTGGTTCGGGCGCTAATGGCAAAGCTCTTGAGTTAGTTCAATCCATCCGCTACCAAGGATTTAAAGCTGAACGTGATTACCTTGGACGTAAGATTAAGGCACAGTTTAAGTCAGCAGATACCTTCAAAGCCAAGACTGTTATCACATTAGGTGAGAGTGAAGTGGAGTCAGGTGTGGTTAAGGTCAAAAATAATGCTACTCGTGAGGAAGTTACTGTAAGTTTTGAAGAGCTAACTACAAACTTCGCAACAGTCCTCAAACAGTTAGAAAAGTAGGGGGTATATGGTTAGTATAGTTGATATGCTCAAACGGAGTGAAAAATTCAGTTTGGCTTTTGATCGTAGTATGCCCATTCGTTTCCAACAACAGTTTTGGCAGTTGATTGCATTTCTCGATAAACATGAGATTACGTGGTTTAATGATGAACCTGCGAGTGATCATGCTATGTGTCAACAATTGCTTGGTCAAGTTTGGCGCCAAGATTGTCAAGATGTAGTTTTGAATTTTGAAACCCAGGAACGCTATTTGGGCTGGCAAGTAGATGAGGAAACTGATGAACTTAGTGTTATCATTGAAGATGTTTATGGTTTCCGTTGGAATAGTTTGCTTGATTTAGAAACAGCTGACTACCGTTTTGAAGATTTTGAAGAATTTGCTGAAGATTATGTGGATACTAGTGAATTGTTTAAACAATTTGGTAAATAGTTTTATAAAAAAGAAAGTCTATTAAAATTCGATCCTGAAATGGGTGGGGTTTTGATGGGCTTTTTGCTATAATAGTTAAGACTAAAAAATTAACGAAAGAAGTGTATTTATGGAACGTTCTATGTATGCCGGTCGTGTTCGTAGTGAACATATCGGAACTACTATTACTTTGAAAGGTTGGGTATCTCGTCGTCGTAACCTCGGAGGTTTAATTTTTATCGATCTTCGTGACCGTGAAGGTTTGATGCAGTTGGTTGTTAACCCTGAAAATACTGATGCAGCTGTTGTTGAAACAGCTGAGAGCTTGCGTAGCGAATTTGTTATTGAAGTAACAGGAACAGTTGAAGCGCGTGAACAAGCTAATGATAACTTGCCTACAGGTGCTGTCGAGCTTAAAGTTGAAGATCTTAAAGTCCTTAATACTGCCAAAACAACACCGTTTGAAATCAAAGATGGTGTTGAGGCTAGTGATGATACACGTATGCGTTACCGTTACTTGGATCTTCGTCGTCCAGAGATGTTGGAAAACTTTAAGCTTCGTGCCAAGGTAACTCATACCATTCGTAATTATCTTGATGACTTGGAATTTATCGATGTTGAAACACCAATGTTGACAAAATCTACACCAGAAGGTGCACGTGATTACTTGGTTCCAAGCCGTGTTAGCCAAGGCCACTTTTACGCTCTTCCACAAAGTCCTCAGATTACTAAACAATTATTGATGAATGCTGGTTTTGACCGTTATTATCAAATTGTAAAGTGTTTCCGTGACGAAGATTTGCGTGGTGATCGTCAACCTGAGTTTACACAAGTTGACTTGGAGACTTCTTTCCTTAATGAGCAAGAAATCCAAGATATTACAGAAGGATTGATTGCTAAGGTTATGAAAGAAACTAAAGGGGTTGAGGTGACACTACCATTCCCACGCATGTCTTATGATGATGCTATGAATAACTATGGATCTGACAAGCCAGATACACGCTTTGACATGCTTTTACAAGACTTGACAGAACTTGTCAAGGATGTAGACTTCAAAGTATTTGCTGAGGCACCAGCTGTTAAGGCGATTGTTGTTAAAGGAAATGCAGATAAGTATTCACGTAAAAGCATTGACAAGTTGACAGACTTTGCCAAACAATTTGGTGCTAAAGGTCTTGCTTGGGTTAAGATGACTGATGGAGTTCTAGCAGGTCCAGTTGCTAAATTCTTGACAAGTATTGAAGAAAAGTTGACAGATGCTTTACAGATTGAAGAAAATGATTTGGTTCTTTTTGTAGCAGACACACTTGAAATCGCTAATAACACACTTGGTGCTTTGCGTAATCAAATTGCTAAAGAACTTGACATGATTGACAACACTAAATTTAACTTTCTTTGGGTTGTCGATTGGCCAATGTTTGAGTGGTCTGAAGAAGAGGGCCGTTATATGTCCGCCCACCACCCATTCACTTTACCAACAGAAGATTCTGCAGCAGAACTTGAAGGAGATCTTTCTAAGGTACGTGCTGTAGCCTATGATATTGTCTTGAATGGTTATGAGCTTGGTGGTGGTAGTCTACGTATCAATCAGAAAGACTTACAAGAACGTATGTTGAAAGCCCTTGGTTTCTCTGAAGAATCTGCCTATGAGCAATTTGGTTTCCTTCTCGAAGCTATGGACTATGGATTCCCACCACATGGTGGCTTGGCTCTCGGGCTTGACCGTTTTGTTATGCTTCTTGCAGGTAAAGATAATATTCGTGAAGTGATTGCCTTCCCTAAAAATAATAAGGCATCCGATCCTATGACTCAGGCTCCAAGTCTTGTGGCTGATAAACAGTTGGAAGAACTTGCCCTTCATGTAGAATTAGAAAATGAATAAAGCACCTCTTCATAAATATGTTAAGTATATAGAGAAAAAATCTGCAAAGAAAATGGGCGTTTTACAAGCGGCACGTAGTATCTCTCGTGAAAAATATACTGAAAAATTTTCAGCGTCAGTACTCTATGGGCTCTTGTCATCAATTGCTGTGAATTTCTTCTTTCAACCTGGGCATGTCTACTCCAGTGGATCTACAGGGTTGGCGCAGATATTATCAGCATTGAGTCTCAGGACTCTAGGCTTTGAGATTCCAGTATCATTGACTTTCTATGCGATTAATATTCCACTCTTGATTTTAGCTTGGTATAAGATTGGCCACAAATTTACCATCTTCACCTTCATTACGGTAACAATGAGTTCCCTTTTTATTCAGGTGATGCCTCATGTGACCTTAACGGAGGACCCATTGATAAATGCTATTTTTGGTGGTCTGGTCATGGGAGCAGGGATTGGTTTCGGTTTAAAATCACGTATTTCTAGCGGAGGAACAGATATCGTCAGTCTCACTATTCGTAAGAAAACGGGTCGTGATGTTGGGAATATCTCCTTGATTGTCAACGGGATTATCATGATTTTTGCAGGTATTCTTTTTGGCTGGAAATACGCTCTCTATTCTATGGTTACAATTTTTATTTCTAGTCGAGTAACGGATGCAATTTTCACTAAACAGAAGAAAATGCAAGCCATGATTGTCACAAGTAATCCTGATCCAGTTATAAGGATGATCCATAAGAAACTTCACCGTGGTGTAACGATGATTAACGATGCGGAAGGAACTTATAATCACGAAAAGAAAGCAGTATTGCTAGCTATTATTACCCGTGAAGAGTATACGGACTTCAAGTATTATATGAGAAAAGCAGACCCTAAAGCTTTTGTTTCAATCGCAGAAAATGTACATATTCTAGGTCGTTTTGTTGATTTAGATGATTAATAAAGAAGGGAGTTGACGACTGTTTGCTTCCTTTTTTACTAGAGAGAATTCTTGACGAAATGCCAGCATGGCTTTACAATAACAATATGATTAAATTTTTAATTCCAACTGCAAAAGAAATGAAGCCCAGTAAGGAAGTCCCCTCCCAAAAACTATCTGAAAAGAGTGAAGCTATTCTAACAGAAATGGCTAAGTTATCCACAGACGATTTGTCCATAGCTTATAAAATAAAGCCTGAGCAGGCTGAGAAAGAAAAGCAGCGTTGGGATGCAATTTTAGCAGGTGAAGCGAAGAATTACCCAGCTGTCGAGCTTTTTAACGGACTGATGTATCGTTACATTAAACGCAAGGACTTATCCACATGTGAAAAAGATTTCCTCAGTCACCAAGTATTTATCACATCTTCTTTTTATGGGATTATTCCCGCTTTCTATCCGATTCAAGAACATCGTCATGACTTTCATACAAAGATTAAGGTTAATGGTCAGTCCTTAAAAAATTATTGGCGTGCTGAATATGACCAATTCCTAGAAGATAGTCAAGTTCCAGTTGTTTCCTTGCTTTCAAGTGAATTTGAAGATGTCTTTAGTCCAAGTCTTCGTAAGCAGTTATTCACAGTTAGTTTTATGGAAGACCGTAATGGTATTCTTAAGACACATTCAACGATTTCTAAAAAGGCTAGAGGAGCTTTTTTGACAGCTGTAATGGAGGAAAGTTGTCAAACCATAGATGCCTTACGAGACTTATCCTTTGATGACTTTTACTATCGTAAGGATTTATCTTCTGATAGTGAATTGTTTTTTGTAAGAAAAGTTAAAAAAGCCTGAGTTACAAACTCAGACTTTTTCTTATATCATGTCTTTACGATCGACTTGCTCATAGTTTTTTTGACCGTCATTCAACTTGTCCCAGATAACAACCTTTCCTTGATCAAGAGATTTTTTGACATCAATAATACGTTGATTAGATGATCCTCGAAACTGGAGCATAAGGTTCTTTTTAGTAATATCAAAACGTCCATCTACGAGAATGTCAACGAGATGAAGAAGTTCTATCTTATCAGGAGTTTCAAGCATTAGCTCTTCCCAAGTATAACCAGTCCAAGACCAAATGTCTTTTTCGGGTAGTTCCTTACGGATACGCTTGACTAAGGGAGTTAGAATACCAGTATTTAGAAAAGGTTCTCCACCCAGTAGTGTGAGACCTTGCACATAGGGTTGTGCTAAATCTTGTATGATTTGTTCCTCTAGTTCTTTGGTATAGGGAATCCCTGCCTTGAAGGACCAGGTAGCAGCGTTATAGCATCCCTCACAGTGAAACATGCAACCAGAGACATAAAGTGAGTTACGGACCCCTTCACCATCAACAAAATTAAAGGCCTTATAGTCAATAATGCGTCCTTGGCTAAGCTCTTCGGACTTCCATTCTTGTGGTTTTGGTGTATTCCATGTCATGATTTTACTCCAAATCTATCCAATAGCGCTCAGTTTCGTTACAAATGTCCTCTAGTTGACCACCGTTGGCTAATATAACAGCTCGGCTGGCTGGATTTTCTGTGCTACAAGTGACCAGAGCACGCTGAATATTCTTCTCCTTGGCTACTTGCAGGCCTTGACGGAGAGATTCTTTTGCATACCCCTTGCCACGTTCAGATGGACGGATGGAGTAGCCAATATGACCACCTTTTTCTAGTAAGCGCCCATTTAAACGAAGACGAAGATGTAGAAAACCAAGAGCATGACCTGATTCGTTGAAACTGACCAGCTGTATAGCAGGAACCCAGTTTTCAGGGATATTAAGTCCTGCTTCTGACTGAAGATTTTCTTCTAGCCATTCTTCATAAATAAAATTGTCCGTGTTCCAAAATCCACCATCATGGACAGATTTCTCCCTTTCAAATTCACCCATCATGTCTAAGATAGCTTCTTTATCTGCTTGACTTGGTCGGCGTAAAATCATCTTATTTCTTCTTTCCAGCTTTTTTTAAAAGGGCTTGGACACGTGCTTTTTTGTCATTTTTGACGGTTGCATTTTTTTCGTGGTAACGTTCCACCTGTTGCATACCTTTATAATCTAATTGATATTTACCCATTGTATTCCGTTCTAAAAACTAAATAAGCAAAGCAGTTGGAGGGAGTTGGAGGGTATTATCCAGCTGCTTCTAGTTTATTATAATGCATTATAGGTCTTATTAGAGATGTTTGCCACCATATTTGATGGTTGAACCATTCATATGTTTGACTCGGGCTGAGATTTCTTTGTGGCGTCCTTTAACCATAGGGCGGGCCTGTGGATTCCCTAAATAACCGCAAGTACGTTTGACGACATCAACTGTTTTAGGATCTGTGTTACCACAATTAGGGCACATGAACCCACGTTCTGTTGGAGTGAAATCCCCTTCAAAGTCACACTTGTAGCATTTATCAATTGGAGTATTAGTGCCAAGATAGCCGACACGGTCATAGGCAAAATCCCAAACAGCTTCAAGTGCCTTAGGATTTTGTTGGAGGACTGGATATTCACAATAATGGATGAATCCACCAGTTGCACCAACCTCTGGGTAATCTTTCTCAAATTCCAACTTTTCAAATGGTGTTGGATTTTTACGGACATCGTAGTGGAAGGAGTTGGTGTAATATTCTTTATCTGTGATATCAGTTACGACACCGAATTTTTCAGTATCCAATCGACAGAAGCGATCTGTTAAACTTTCTGATGGTGTTGAATAAACAGAGAAATGATAGTCATATTCGTCAGACCAACTTTCACAAGCATTTTTCATCGCTTTAACGATATTTAAAGTAAATGTCTTGGCTTCTAGATTAGTTTCCCAATCGCTACCATAAAAAACAGATGCTACTTCATAAAGTCCAATGTAACCAAGTGATACGGTTGCACGACGATGTTTGAAGAGTTGGTCGACGCTGTCGCATTTACGCAGACGCTGACCAAAAGCGCCATACTGATAAAGAATAGGTGCATTGGCAGGTGTAGCTTCTTTTACCCGCTCAACTCGGTAAACGAGAGCATCTTTGGCAATTCCCATTCTTTCTTCAAAAATTTCCCAAAATTTATCTTGGTCTCCTTTAGACTCTAGCGCAATTCTAGGGAGATTAAGGGTGACTACGCCAAGATTCATTCGTCCAGAATTAACTTCAACGCCATTTTCATCTTTCCAACCCTGAAGGAAGGAACGACATCCCATAGGGGCTTTGAAGGAGCCTGTCAATTCAATGATTTTGTCATATGATAGGACATCTGGATACATACGCTTAGTTGCACATTCAAGTGCTAGCTGTTTAATGTCGTAGTTAGGTGAGTTAGGTTCCAAGTTAAGTCCGCGTTTTAGGGTGAAGATGAGTTTTGGGAAAATGGCTGTGCGGTGCTCTAATCCAAGGCCTAAAATACGAACTTGGAGGATAGCTTTTTGGATTTCACGTTCAAACCAGTTTGTTCCCAAACCAAAACCGAGAGAGGTAAATGGTGTTTGACCATTTGAGGTGAAAAGCGTATTTATCTCATATTCAAGAGATTGCATAGCATCATAGATATCTTTACGCGTTTTAGCACGAGCATAGTCTTCCTGTTTTTCCTCAGTCACCCATTCTTTAGCATCTGCTAAATGTTTCTTGTAGTTGAGTTCTGCATAAGGCGCCAAGAATTCATCGATGCGATCTGCTGTACAGCCACCATACTGACTAGAGGCAACATTTGCGATGATTTGTGAAATTTGTGCTGTTGCAGTTTGAATGGATTTGGGACTTTCTACTTCAGCGTTACCGATTTTAAAACCATTTGCCAACATGCCTTTGAAGTCAATCAAACAACAGTTTGTCATAGGCGTGTAAGGGCTATAGTCTAAATCGTGGAAATGGATATCTCCCTTTTGATGAGCATTTGCTACATGTGGAGGAAGCATCTTAAGTCCAACGGATTTTCCAACAATACCTGCGGTTAAATCACGTTGTATATTGTATAAATCACTATCCTTATTGGCATTCTCATGAACAACAGCCTGATCTTTATTAACCAGTTTGTTAATGGTGAAATTGATATCAGTAGCCTGAGAACGCTCAAAATCACGTTTGGTACGGTAGTTAATGTATTCTTGAGCGATAGCGTATTCGTTAGCTTCGAGTAACTCATGCTCTACGATACTTTGAATTTCGTATATTTTGATATTGTGAGAGAAGCGATCATTGATTTCGGCCACAACACGGTTGGCAATTCCCTCCAATTTAGTCTCAATTAATGGTGTGATAGGTGTAATAGTTTCGCTTGCTTTGAGAATAGCTTCATATATTTTACTTGAATCAAAAGTAACCATACGCCCATCGCGTTTGATAACTTTGATATCGGGGTTGACTGTAACCTTTTCTTTTTCTAATGTAATCATCTAAAAATAACCTCGCTGCTAATTATAGCACTAATTATAGCACTAGGCAAAAAAAAATCAATATATTGTGGTATATTTTTATCTCAACCACTATATATTGATTTTCGACCTATTTTAGGACATAGATAGTATATCGTTCAACGCCTTTTACAGGTGCTTTTTTATAGTTTTTTGAAAGTGTCGATTTAAACTCAGAAGGCAATTGCGTATCTTGTTGGACAACAAGATATTGTGCAGAATCTTGAACAAGAGTGTCTAAAAGAGCCTTTTGATGACTTGATTTAGCTGTGTTAAGATCAGGAAGAACAAATGGTGAAGCTGATTTACGATTACTTTTCAAATAAATTTTTGCTGATGAATCATAAACGTAAATAGTTTCATCTTTCTTGGTATTTTTAGCGAGGTAATTTGCGACACTGCTACGTTCAGCATTATTTCCTAAATCAAATAGGAACATGATGATTGGTATAGCAAAGGCAAATGCAAAAACGACTATAGGTAAGAAATAATTACGGCTAAGGAAGATACCAAAAACTTTTAGCGTGCGGATTTGGTTATCATTACGACGTCGGTGAGAGGTTCGCTCCGCTCTCTTTTTAATAGCATCATCCAGAGAAAGTGCAGTCAAGACTAAACCATATGGGACGATGGTAAGAATGCTGTAAAGTCCAAAACTTTGAGAGAATAGACTGTAAACTAGTGTAAAGATAAAGCTAAGGATTAATACCCATTTAATGCTTTTATCTTTAGCATCACCAAGGAGGTGGTTACCTGTAGTAACTACACCAATAAGGAGTCCAGAACCTATAACAGCAAAACTTTGGTAAGCCAATGTCAGTAGGAAGTTATTTTTTTCTACAGCGAGTTGTGTAAAGTTGTAAACTAGAACTTGATTAATATAGTCCGAAGTGATTTGCAAGTTTAGGATGAAATAAAGGCATAGGTACAGTACTAAAATATTACCAAAAATAATACAAAGGACTTGATAAAAACCACGAGCAAAGTGCTTGTTGACAAGATTGTAAACAAATATTGTCACAAGTGACAATACCCAGAAAATAAGAGTTCGAGCTTCAAAGAGTGCTCCAGCAGCACCAGCAAAACCGTAAAGAATAAAGGCTTCATCACGACTGTGACCAGCAAAGTACCGGGTTAAGAAGAAAATAGCACCGAGGACAAAAGGCATGGCAAATTGGATAGGATAGAGTCCACCAAAACCAAGTGTCCCATTAATTAAAAAGAAAATAATACTAATTAGAGTTGCAATTTCCTTCTTATTTGTCATATGCATGACAACCTTGTAAAGGTAGCTGCCAGAAAGATAGTAGGTTAGAAACTGTATTGGAATTAACCAAAGAGTAGACCCCAGACGAAAAGCTAGAGAAATTAGGAAATAATAGAAGAACCCACCTGTCGCAAAAAAGTCAGAATAGGGTAAACTACCGTTGGCAAACATTTTTGCAATGTAAAGGTTTTGGGATTGTATATTATTGGAAAAGTCTGTAAAGCAAGGGACTGATATACTACATGCACTCAAAATCAGACTGAGGATAAGGATATGTGCTTTATGCTTACAAGGAAGTGAAATCTTAGTTTTTTTTTCTTTCTGATAAGAAGTTGATTCTTTTGTACGCCCTTGAATTGTTACTTCACCCTTTTCAGATTGCTTATCATGTGTATGAGATTGATGGGGGCTTCGATGATAACCTTGATAGCTACCTGATCCTAGGATATTGTCTTTGTTATATGGACTCAAATTAAACTCCTTTGCTGTCATTTTGAAAGTTACAAATAAGGGAAAAACCCAAAATCTCTTATTTAAAGTATATCAGATAATACCATTTAGTCAATTTCTCTCTTATTTCTTACATTTAAGAAAAAACCTTCTAAAAAAGAGACTGAAATAAACTATTTCAGTCTCTTTTTTAGAAGTAAATGATTAGGCTTAGTTACGCCCAATATTATTTTTTAGTTTTCATCGATAAAGCTATTGAAAACTTCTTCAATCATATCCCATTCAGCATCTGAATCTTCAGGAATTGGTTGAAGGTCGCCTTCAGTGCCGTCCTCATTTTCAGTGAATGAGTATGCCTGGATTTCGATTTCTCCATCTGCATCTTCTTCAGCACCAGCTGGAACCAAAAGAACGTAGTTCTTACCGAATTCTTCACGTCCATCAATCGTTAATAAGATTTCAAAAAGTGTTTCATTCCCTTGTTCGTCTACTAAAGTGATGACTTCATGGTCATGGTTGTGATCGTGATTGTGTGACATATTGTTCTCCTTTTTGAAGAGAGTACTCAATAGTGAGGAGAATCTAGAAGTTCTGATTGGTAGTTTACTAGATTGTCGCTCGACTAATCGGTCTCTATTTACAGTTTATTAAAACATTCGATCGAGGTAGTTTTGCAAAATAAGTTGAGCAGCCAATTTATCAATAACTTTTTTACGCTTACCACGGCTGACATCTGCTTGTTCAACTAACATACGTTCTGCCTGAACAGTTGTCAATCGCTCGTCTTGGTAATCTACAGGAAGGTTAAAGATTTCCTTGATTTTATCACCATAAGCTTTGCTAGCCTCAACACGTGGTCCTTCAGTGTTATTCATATTTTTAGGGAGACCAATGACAAATTTATCTACCTGATATTCTTTAACGAGTTCACCTAGACGGTCGAAGCCAAACTCTTTATCTTCCTCGTTAATTTTGATAATTTCAACGCCTTGGGCCGTAAAACCAAGTGGGTCACTAATAGCAACACCCACTGTTTTTGAGCCAACATCAAGTCCCATTACTCGCATTACAGGTCAGTTCCATTTCCTTTAAGATAATAGCGAACGAGTTCTTCAACGATTTCATCACGTTCGTATTTGCGAATTTGGTTACGGGCATCATTGTAACGCGGAACATAAGCAGGGTCACCGCTCAGAACATAACCAACGATTTGGTTGATAGGATTATAACCTTTCTCAGCCAACGAACGGTAGACATTTGTCAAAGTATTACTGATTTCATCTTTATCACCGTCGTTTAGGTTGAAAAGAACAGTTTCATCTGTAAATCCCATACTGACACCTTCTTTCTATAAGGATTATCTATTAGTTCCTTATTATAACATAAGTATACCCAAAAGTGAAAGACGATGAACACTAAAAGAGATGACTGATGTCATCTCTCTTAATGTCTAATAAGATTAAACGCGTTCAACTTTACCAGATTTAAGTGCACGAGCTGAAGCCCAAACTTTTTTAGGTTTACCGTCGATAAGAACAGTAACTTTTTGAAGGTTAGGCTTAAAGACACGTTTAGTTTTGTTCATAGCGTGTGAACGGTTGTTTCCAGAAACAGTTTTACGTCCTGTAAAGTAACATACTTTAGTCATTTCGTGTTTTCCTCCTAGGTAGAATTTATTACGGATGTGCTAGCACCACATACCAAAATATTCTATCATAAGAATTTAGGTTTGACAAGAACTATTTATAATTTCTTTTTACAGAAAAATAGTATATTCTTATTATAAGAAGAATAAATAGTTAAAAAAAGGAGAGAAGATGCCAGATAATCTTGCCTTACGCATGCGTCCACGTTCAATTTCAGAGGTGATTGGTCAGAAACATTTAGTTGGTGAAGGTAAAATTATTCGCCGTATGGTAGAGGCGAATATGCTGTCGTCAATGATTCTCTACGGACCTCCAGGAATCGGGAAAACCTCGATAGCCAGTGCTATTGCAGGAACAACAAAATTTGCTTTTAGAACTTTTAATGCCACTGTCGATAGCAAAAAACGTCTACAGGAAATTGCAGAAGAGGCTAAATTTTCAGGTGGTTTAGTTCTACTTCTAGATGAGATCCATCGTTTGGATAAAGCAAAACAAGATTTTTTGTTACCATTATTAGAGAACGGAAATATTATCATGATTGGTGCCACAACCGAGAATCCGTTTTTTTCTGTAACACCAGCCATCCGTAGCCGTGTACAAATATTTGAGTTGGAACCACTCTCTAATGAAGATATCAAGGAAGCTATTTTGAATGTTCTAGGGGACAAGGAGCGTGGCTTCGCCTTTGAGGTTCACTTAGATGATGATGCTCTAGATTTTATTGCGACAGCTACTAATGGTGATTTACGATCGGCATATAATTCTTTGGATCTGGCTGTCATGTCGACACCAGCTTCAGGAAATGGGCAGCATCATATTACTTTAGACATAGTGGAAAATAGCTTACAACGCAGTTATATTACTATGGATAAAGACGGTGATGGGCACTATGATGTCCTTTCTGCCTTGCAAAAATCTATTCGAGGATCTGATGTTAATGCCAGTCTTCACTATGCGGCACGTTTGGTTGAGGCAGGGGATTTGCCTAGTCTAGCACGTCGCTTGACTGTGATTGCCTATGAGGATATTGGTTTAGCTAATCCAGATGCACAAGTTCACAC